>NZ_JBSIBZ010000122.1:0-21762 GCF_058245575.1 Streptomyces sp. UF-297
TCGTCGCGCTCGGCGGTGACCTTGTCCACCAGCGCCGACTCGATGCCCGCGTCGTGACCGCGCACGACCCGCACCGGGCCGGTGGCCTCGCGCAGCGCCTCGGCCAGCTCGCGCACGTCCTTGCAGGGCAGGCCGAGCAGGGCAGCGGACTCGCTCAGGCTGTTGCGGCGGCCGACCCACAGCTCGCCCATGCCGTTGAGCCAGAACTCGCCGTTCTCGCGGTCGGAGCGCGGCAGGCGGTACAGCGTCGCCTCGTGGCCGTCGCCGGCCGGCTCCAGGACCAGGACGCTGTCGTCCGTCTGGTCGCCGGTGAGGTAGACGTACTCCGTCGAGGCGCGGAAGTCGTACTCGGTGTCGTTCGAGCGGGTCTTCAGGTTGCCCGCGGGGATCACCAGCCGCTCGCCGGGGAAGCGCGCGGAGAGCGCGGCGCGGCGCCGGGCGGCGTTGGCGGCCTGCTCGATCGGCTCCAGGTCCCGCAGCTCGGTGTCGGCCCAGCCGGACTTCATATTCTCGGAGAGCTCGTCCGAAACGCCCGGGTAAAGGCCGTTCTTGCGCTGCTTGATCGGCTGCTCGTCCTCGTCCGGGGTCTCCGGCGTGAGCTCGTCGGTCACAATGCCTCCTTTTAAGACTGAACCGCTTCCCATCGTATGTGCGCGCGAAAAGCGGTCCAGGGTCTATGAGCCGTGACCTATGTGACCTGTGTGATGTATGCGACCTGTCGGGCGGCCGTGGACCCCGCGATACGGGGCCCGGCACGGCGGCAGCGCGACCTGTGCGGCCTGTGCGGATTACTCGAAGTGCGCCGCGAGCACCACGATGTCCTCGGGCGAATCCGGGTCCTCGATCCCCTCCGGGAGCAGGGTGCGCACCACGTGGTCCAGGACCGCCTCGGGGTCCTGGCGGGCGGCCTTGGGGGCGCCCGCAGCGGCGGTGTGCAGCCGCGCCAGGGCGCGGTCCAGCGGCTCGCCGGTGCGGTGCAGCAGCCCGTCGCTGTACAGAAGAAGGGTTTCTCCCGAGGCGGGCCTGAGGGCCACGCTCGGCGCCTCCCAGCAGGCGAGCATCCCCAGCGGGGCGGACAGCGAGGTCTCCACGAACTCCGCGCGCTGCTCACCGATGATCAGCGGCGGGCAGTGCCCGGCCCCGGCCAGCACGACCTTCTTGGCGGCGGGCTCGGCGAAGGCGAACAGCGCGGTGGCGCTGCGGGCCGGCTCGGTCAGCCGCAGCAGCAGTTCGAGGTCGGACAGGACCGCGACCGGGTCCTCGCCCTCCATCACCGCGTACGCCCGCAGGGACGCGCGCAGCCGTCCCATGGCGGCCACCGCGCTGGGGCCCGCGCCGGTGACGGCGCCGACGGCGAGACCGAGGGCGCCCTCGGGCAGCGGCAGCGCGTCGTACCAGTCGCCGCCGCCGCGCGGCCCGGTGCTGTGCCGCACCGCGAGCCGCACGCCCGGCACCCGGGGCAGCCTGCTGGGCAGCAGCTCCTCGCGCAGGGTCGCGGCGGTCTGCCGCTGGCGGTGCAGCTCCAGCAGCCTGGCCAGGTGTTCGACGGCGTAGGCGCGGTAGAGGCCGGCGAGGTGGCGCTGGCGCTCGGTGGGCTCGGCCGGCTCGTCGTAGAGCCACACGGCGGCGCCGATCGGGCCGATGGGCTCGGCGGCGAGCGGTACGGCGTAGCTGGCGGCGTAGCCGAGCCGGGCGGCGACCTCGCGCAGGCGGGGGTCCAGTCCGGGCTCGCTCTGGATGTCCGGCTGGCTGATGTCCGTGCGCGGCCCGCCGGGGCGGCCGTCCTCGGCGTCGTCCTGCTCCGGCAGGCCCTCCAGAATGCGGCCGAAGGAGGTGGCGCGGCGCGGCACGGTCTCGATGTGCCCGATGTCGGCGTGGCCCAGGCCCAGCCCGATGCTGACGTCCGGGCCCAGCCCGTCGGCCGGCTCCAGGGCGACCAGCCCGCGCCGTGCGCCCACCAGGGACGCGCCGGCGCGCAGCATCTCCTGGAGGGCCTCCTCCAGGGTCCGCGTACGCGCCAGTTGTTCGGTGAGGTCGTGCAGCGTGGTGAGGTCGGAGATCCATCCGGCCAGACGGTCCTGGACGGCGGCGAGTTGGCCTACCTGGCCCGTGGGGCTCTGTTCCGCGGCGGGTGGGGCCGCAGTGTGCGCTGGTGCGGGAAGAGCTGGTTCGATTCCAGCCACTTTCGGCCCGCGGGGGGTAGTCATGGCTGCCGGCTTACGTTGCGCCGGGCATCACCCGAGGTCAGAACGCTGTTCGACAGGGAGAGCGGCACGGTGTCGAGTCCTGTTGCGCGGCTTGTCCGGCCGCTCAATTTCCTCAATAGCATCGCAAACCCCCATGTCATGCTGCTCCGCTATCAATGCCTCCACATCTACACGCCCCGGTGATGTGATGTCCAGCATTGTCCTGCTGGGGTTTGTGGTGTCTATGAGGCGGGAAGTTCTAGAGGAGTTTGGCTGAAAAAAGGCCCCTGGGGTGTCAATTTGAGGTCGACTGACGGCGATCGGCAACGCGTCATGTCCACGATGGCGGGTACGTAAGTCGGAGAGATACGAGGCCAGTCGAGCCAGTTGAGGCCGCAACGGAACTCTCCGACGGGCACGGGCGTCTTACTCGGCGACGACCGCGCCGCACCCCCAAGTGGCGGGATTGCACTTCGGGAAATGGAAGCGCCATGGGCGCGCCACCCTCCGCCACGTTCCACGCTCGGCGTACGGCGTGATGCGCTGCCTTGGTACACGCAGTGACTTGTGATCCACGTGGTGTGATGGCCTCTAAGTGTCACTAGGCGCCATGAAACGCCACAAAGCGGCATGAACCAGCATCGGCACGTAGTGCGATGGACATAGCCCTCGGCGTTAACGGAAAGGAACGAGCGCTCATGCGCGAGATCCTCGGAAGGCGACGCAAGCTCCAGTTCCGGCGCGGCGGAAGGTCGGCGTTGCTCGGTGCCGCGCTGCACTGCGCGACCGAGTGGCAGTGGCCCGTGCTCCCGGGTGTGGCGCTCCAGTCGGGTACCCGCTCCGCGTGGGGCGAGCGCGGCGCGCGCCGGTGCGGCTGCCCCGACCCGGACTGCGTGGTGCCCGGCGCGCACCCCTTCGACCCGGGCCTGCTCGCGGCCACCACCGACGAGCGGATGGTGCGCTGGTGGTGGACCAACCGGCCCGACGCCCCGCTGATGCTGGCCACCGGCGGCAGCGCGCCGTGCGCGGTGAGCCTGCCGGCCGTCGCCGGGGCCAGGGCGCTGTCGGTCCTGGACCACTTCGGCGTCCGGCTGGGCCCGGTGGTGGCCACGCCCACCCGCTGGTCGCTGCTCGTATCGCCTTACTCCCTGGAGGAGTTGGGCGAACTGCTGCACTCCCAGGACTGGGTACCCAGCTCGCTGCGCTTCCACGGCGAGGGCGGCTATGTGGTGCTGCCGCCCTCGCAGATCGGCGCGGGCAAGGTGCGCTGGGAACGGTCGCCTGCCGCGGGGGCAGGCGCTCCCTGGCTGCCGCGGGTGGCCACGGTCGTGGACGCGCTGGTCCGGGCGAGCACCAGCGCTCCGGACGGCGGCAGCCGCCTCGCCTACTGACGCCGCGGGATTTGGCGGCCCCGCGCCGCACGCCGGTCTTCGCGGCGCGCGGGCGGGTTCACTCATACGGGTGTGAGCCGCCCGGATATCTGCGGAAAATGGGTGTGAGAGCCCCGTACGTGCCATGTCCCGACCGATATGTTCGGCCCATCGTCAAGCCGTCACCGGCCAGTCGACCGACAGGTGGGTCCCATGGAGCGTGCGCCGAACCTCCGCATGATCGCGCTCGCGAGCACGGTGGCGCTCGCCGTCGCGCTGCCGCTGGCCGCCGCGACCGCCGGACCGGCCGGGGACGCCCGATCGGCCCCTGAAACCGTCCCGGGGGCGGCGCCCGGAGCGGGCTCGGGCAAGGAGGAGCGGAGCGGAACCGGCGCGGCGGCGTCTCCGGCGCCCGAGCGGGCGTCCGGTGCCGACGGCGTCGAGGGAAGCCGGGAGGAGAGCGGCGGACTGCTCCAGGGGCTCGGCCTGGAGCCCGGCGCGCGCGGCCGCCGGGTGGCCGAATGCGGACCCGAACTCGCCTCCCCGCACGGGGTCGAGGCACAGACGTGCGTACTGGCCGAGAATGACCGCACCTGGGCGCGCACCTACTACCGCAACACCTCCGGCGAACCGCTCAACGCCGTCCTGACGCTGATGCGCCCCAACGGCCGTACGGTCCAGATCCACTGCGAGGTGCCCGCCGGGGACGAGCCGGGCAGCTGTGAGACCCCGGCGGAGACGGAGGGCGGGGCGGCGGCCGGCGCCGGGCCGAGGGGCGCGGACAGCGGGGCCGCGGCGAAGCCCGCCAAGGCGCCCGGGGAGCCGTCCCAGGCAGGGCGGGAGGCCGTGGCCTATGGAGCGGTGGCGGAGTTCTCCGACGCCGCGCAGGAGCGGCTGCTGCTGCGCTCGGGCAGCAACTCGGCGGCGCCGGGCGGCGGTTCACGGGGCTGAGGCGGCAGCCGCGGCCCGTACGACGGGCCGGGGGCCGGGCGCGGGCGGATGGGCTGCGAAAAGCCCTCCCGGCGCCGGACATGGCAACGCCCGGTCGCTGGCGACGGGGGATGCACCAGCGACCGGGCTTCTAGAACCGTAACAAGAGATCGGCGGTTCGCAAATTCGATCGTGGAATTCCGGACGCGTATTTACCGCCTGGTATGGGGAGTTGTGACGGGCATCACGCCGCCGGGCATGTCGCCCGTGTCCGGATCCGCCGCCGTCAGCTCAGGGTCACCTGACGGTTGGTGAGACCGCCGCGCGCCCGGCGCTCCTCCGAGGTCAGCGGGGTGTCCGTGGCGAGCGCGGCGGCCAGCCGCTCGGCGAACTGCCCGGCGGGGCCCGCGACGTCCTGCGCGCTCATGGAGGAGGGCAGGTCCCAGACCGGGACGACCAGCCCGTGCGCACGGAAGGAACCCACCAGACGGGTGTCCTCGCCGAGCGAGGAGGCGCCCGCGGCGTGCAGCCGGGCCAGCGCGTCCAGGAGCTTTTCCTCCGGCTCGGTCATGACCCAGCGCAGGTGGTTCTTCTCGGGCGCCTCGCACCAGAACGCACCTTCGAGTCCGGCCAGCCGCGCGGTCGGAATCGCCGCGGCGTTGGCTCGTTCCAGTGATGCGGCGACCTCTCCGGTGGCGTTCTCGGCGTTCTCCACCCAGAACTCGAAGCCGGTGTGCACGGTCGGCTCGAACGGCGCCGAGGCGTCCAGCAGGTCCTGCAGGCGGGGGCCGTCGGCGGCGGCCCGCCCGGCGGCGACGGGGGTGCCGGGCTCGGCGGCCAGCGCCCGCAGCAGGGTGTCGGCCAGGTCGCGGCTGATGTCACCCGAAGCGGTGTCGTTCTGCAGGCCCAGCAGGACCGCGCCGTTGTCGCGGCGCAGCGCGGGCCAGGCCATGGGCAGGACGGTGGCGAGCGTCACCGAGGGGACGCCCTCGGGCAGCCCGCCCTTGAGCGTCAACTCGGCGGTGGCGGCGGGCACCAGTTCGCGCAGCGCCACCCAGTCGCTCTCGCCCGGCAGCCCCTCGAAGGGGCGCTGCACCAGCTCGGTGGCGGCGTGCGCGGCGGCCCGGCCGTGGCAGGCCTTGTAGCGGCGGCCCGAACCGCAGGGGCAGGGCTCGCGGGCGCCGACTACGGGCACCTCACCGTTCTCGATCTGCGGGGCTGCGGCCTTGGTCTGGGGTCGGCGCTTCTTGGCCATGGCGAGGGTTTCTCCTGGTCGGTGCTGGGCATCCGGACGCGCGTGCGCCGCGCTGGGCGCGAGCCTAGGGTCTGTCTCTCCGGTCTTCGTGGGACCGCGGCGTTGGGCACCGCACCTCGCGGCGTTGTCGTATCACCCACGGACACCCGGTCCGAGGGCAATGCTCCGCCTTGCGATGCACGGCGCCCAACGCCGCGGTCCGATCCACGAACACCGGAGAGACAGACCCTAGTCGGATCGCCCGCGGCGGCGCCGGGGGCCCGGGCTGCGGCCGGGGCCAGGGGACTGGGGGGCGGCGGGAGAAGGGGGCCGCGCCGCTCGGGTCTGCGATTGCGGCCGGTCCTGCGGGCCTGGCCGGGTCTGCTGTTGCGGCCGGGCCCGGCGGGCGGGTTACGCCCCGTCGTCCAGGTCGGCGAAGGCCAACTCCGAGGCCAGGCCGGGTTCCAGTACGGCGCTGAGGTCCACGCGCGTAGCGAAGGAGTCGTGCAGCGGCAGTACGGCCCAGACCGTCACCTCGCCGTCGGCGTCGCGTACGCCCCAGTCCTTGGCGAGGGAGCGGATGATCGCCAGTCCGCGGCCGCCGTGCGCGGTGACCGAAGGAGTGGCCGGAAGTGGCCGGGTCGGGCCGCCGCCGTCCGTCACCGCGATGGTCAACTGCCCTTGGCCGTCGATGCGCCAGGACGCCACCACACAGTCCGGCGGGGTGCCCCGTACGGAACCCGGTGCGCCGGCCGCGCATATCGGACGCGCATGCCGGCACGAATTGCTGAGAAGTTCGGAAAGGATGAGGACGGCGTCATCGACAACCGTGTCCTGAACACCACTTGTCAACAGCTGTTCGCGCATTCGCCGCCTGGCTGTTCCCACGCCCACCGGGCCATGGGGTACGGCCATGATCGACGACGTCGGCACCTCCTGTGCCACCACCAACGCCACCCCCGAGACCTCCTTTGCCCCACGCCACGGGATGAATGCCCCAATGGACTGGACCGGAAACCGGCCAATCCCTGTGCAGTGACGCACTCGTAACGATCGAATACGGGCTGAATGCGCCGGTGCACACCCCGTAATGAGCTCTACCCAAGGCCGAGTTGGGCTCGTACCTGTTTAGGGCGATTTGTAATGATTGCGTCCACGCCCATATTCCGGCACAGCTCTACATCCGCCTCGTCGTTAACAGTCCAGACATGGACCTGATGGCCCGCGCGATGCGCCTTGGCGACGTAGTCGGGGTGCGCACGCAGGATTCTGATGCCGGGGCCCGCGATGCGTACGCCGGGCGGCAGCCGTCCGTCGCGGTGGCGCGGAGTGAGGAACTGCATCAGATACACACCGGGGACGGCGGGCGCCGCGGCCCGTACGCGGTGCAGGGAGCGGGCCGAGAAACTCATCACCCGCACGGCGGGCGGGAGGTCCCCCGGCGGCTTGGTGTGGCCGAATCGCTCCAGCAGCTCCACCAGCTTCTCCTCGACCTGCCCCGCCCACCGGGTGGGGTGCTTGGTCTCGATGGCCAGCTCGACCCGGCGGTCGGCGTCCGCGACGAGCTCCAGCAGCCGTTCCAGGGTCAGTACGGAGGTGCGCTCCTGGGCCCCGGCCCCGCCGCCTCGCTCCAGCTCCCAGCCCTCCAGCGCTCTGCGGTCCGGAGCCTCGCCGTCCGGGTCCTCGCCGCCCTTCCAGGAACCGAAGTCCAGCGCGGCCAGATCGGCCAGCTCCAGGGCCGAGACGGCGCCGCGGCCGTTGGAGGTGCGGTTGACCCGGCGGTCGTGGACGCAGACGAGATGCCCGTCGGCGGTGAGCCGCACGTCGCACTCCAGGGCGTCGGCGCCGTCCTCGATGGCCTTGCGGTAAGCGGCCAGGGTGTGTTCCGGGGCGTCCTCGGAAGCGCCGCGGTGGGCTACGACGGAGATGGTGGGTGGCCCTGGACGACTGTCCCGGGCCGGGCGCGCATAGGTCACCGCGTTATGGTGCCATCGCTTGTGGGGCAGCCGCTTGTGCGGCACCTGATTCGCATACCAGGGGATGCGCCGGTTATGTCCGCCGTCAAGGATGGGGAGACGGTCACAGCCTCCGCTTACGGCGCTCTGATGCGCCGTGGTAAAGGCTGGTTACGGACACTCGCCCGCAGTGCCCGAAACCGTCACCCCGGGGCAGTCAACCGAACGCGTCCCGGAGAAATCTTCCATACGGGTCCGGAACGCGGGCCGGCACAGTCGTGAAGCTGAGGAGAGAGCTGTGAGCACCGAGAACGAGGGCGCCGCCGTCGGGCCGGAGGGCAAGCCGCCGACCGCGTCCCCGACGCCGGAGAGCGCATCCGCGTCCGGCGCGCCGGGGCCCGCTTCCGGTGCACCGGCTGCGCATCCGGAGGCGGCCACGGCGGTGAGCCCCGCCGTGGCCGCGGACGCGGAGCAGGCCGGTGAGCCCGCCGTGCGTCCCACCACAGCGCAGACGCCGTCCGCCGCCCCGTCCGCCGCGCCCCCGCCGCCGGACTTCGCCCCGGCGGTCGGCGGACCGGCTCCCTCGGGGGCCGCGCAGGCCCCGGCTCCCCAGGAGCCGCCGGCCGCCGGTGGTTCCCCGCAGACGCAGCAGCCGCCCGCCGGGCCGTCGTACCCCGGGGAGCCGCAGCCGGGGCACGGTGGTCCCGCGGCGGGCCAGTCCGCCGGGCACGGGCAGTCCGGCGTACCGGGCCAGTCCGGCGCGCACGGGCAGGGATGGGGTTACGGGCCCGGCGACACCGCCGCCCAGCCCCCCTACGCCGCGCACGGTGCCACTGGTGGCGGCTGGGCCGGCCAGGCTCCGCCCCCGTACAACAGCGGCCCCGGCGACGTGTGGGGCGCGCCCGTGCCGCCGGAGCCGCGGCGCCGGCGCGGTGGCGGGCTGATCGCCGCGGTGCTGGTGGCCGCGCTGGTCGGCGGCGGCATCGGGGCCGGGGCCATCTATGCCTTCGGCCGCGACGACTCCGGCTCGACCACCGTCTCGGCCGCGGGCAACCCCGAGGCCCTGAACCGCAAGCCCACCTCCGTCGCCGGAATAGCGCAGAAGGCACTGCCCAGCGTCGTGACCATCGAGGCGCAGGGCGCGGGCGGCGACGGCGGTACGGGCACCGGCTTCGTCTACGACAAGCAGGGCCACATCCTGACCAACAACCACGTCGTGGCGACCGCGGCCAACGGCGGGCGGCTGATGGCGACGTTCTCCAACGGCAAGAAGTACGCCGCCGAGGTCGTGGGCCGCGCCCAGGGCTACGACGTGGCCGTCATCAAGCTGAAGAACCCCTCCGACGCCCACCTCGCCCCGCTCCCGCTGGGCAAGTCCTCCGACGTACAGGTCGGCGACGCCACTATCGCCATCGGCGCCCCGTTCGGCCTGTCCGGCACGGTCACCACCGGCATCATCAGTGCCAAGAACCGCCCGGTGGCCTCCAGCGACGGCGCGGGTTCGGGCAACTCGTACATGAGCGCCCTGCAGACGGACGCCTCGATCAACCCGGGCAACTCCGGCGGCCCGCTGATGGACGCGGCCGGCAATGTCATCGGCATCAACTCCGCGATCCAGTCGGCCGGCAACGGCGGCGGCTTCGGCGGCGGGGCGCAGCAGTCCGGCAGCATCGGGCTGGGCTTCGCGATCCCCATCGACCAGGCCAAGCGGGTGGCCCAGGACCTGATCAAGACCGGCCAGCCGGTCTATCCGCAGATCGGCGTCCAGGTCGGCATGCGGGACGCGGGCAGCGGCGCGACCATCGCCCAGTCCGGCAACAACGGCTCGGCCGCGGTCACCCCGGACGGCCCGGCCGACAAGGCCGGTCTCAAGCCCGGCGACACCATCACCAAGCTCGACAACACGGTGATCGACAGCGGCCCGACCCTGATCAGCGAGATCTGGCAGCACCGCCCCGGCGACAAGGTGACCCTCACCTACAAGCGAAGTGGCAAGGAGCACACCACCCAGGTCACCCTGGGGCAGCGCACGGGCGAGAGCTGACGCGCTAACCTGATCCCCGCGCCGCCCTCCGGGACGGACGCGGGGAGGCTTGCCCGAGCGGCCTAAGGGAACAGTCTTGAAAACTGTCGTGGCGGCAACGTCACCGTGGGTTCAAATCCCACAGCCTCCGCAGTGAGTCAGAGGGGCGTCCGGTGTGACCGGGCGCCCCTCTTGGCGTGTCATGGCCGCTCGCGTGGGGTGTCGGGGGTGTCGGTGAGGATTTTGACCGAGGGGTAGTGGAGTTCGGGCGGGGCGGGGCGCGGAGTGGGGCGGGGGCGTTTGGGGAGGGTGTCGGGGGGCGGGGCGGTGTCCTGGGGGCGGCGGGCGGCGGCCGTCCAGTAGCCGGCGAGGGTGGGGGTGCCGGCGCGGGGGTACAGGCAGGCGTACAGCTCGTGCTGGCTGCGCATCATGCGGATGCCGCGCAGGGTCAGGCAGATGCGGCTGCGCCCGGCCCGCTGGGTGCCGTGCAGGAAGTGCTGTCTGGTCAGGGCCCAGATGTCGGTGTGGCCCGCGAGGTGGGTGTGGTCCTCCGTGGCCAGCCCGTCGGTGCCGGCGTCGGCGAGGGCGACCAGGAAGCGCCACTGGCGGCAGGTCACGGCCTGTGCGATGAAGTTGATCAGTATGTGGGCCGAGCGGGAGGGGCCGGTCTCGATCAGGCCGACGGCCTGCCGGTTGCGCTCGCGGGCCTGGCTGACCGCGCGCAGGTCCTGGGCGTAGGCGGCGTCCACGTCCGCCAGGGCCTGGTCCTTCAAGAGCCTGCGGTAGCGCGCGAGTTCGGCGTTGACCAGGCGGCACACCACGCTCGGCGCGCGCTGGAGCAGGCCGGCTATCCGTACCAGGCTCTCGTCGTCGGCCTCCACCACGGCGGGGATGTGGGTGTGGTAGGCGCGCTGGAAGAGCGTGGCCAGCGCGTCGGTGATGTGGGTACGGCGGGCGATGGCCAGCGGGTGGCGGCGCAGCGCCCGGTGGAACTGGCTGAGCTGGATGCCGAAGGCGTCGCACAGCCTGATCCGTACCATCCCGTCGTCACGTACGGGGAGTTGGGCCAGCAGCTCTATGTTGCGGTACGTGCCGCGGCTGATGCCCGCGTGGGCCGCGGCCTGGGCGGCGGTCAGGCCCGCCTGGCAGCGCAGCTCGCGGATGGACTGCTCGCCGGCGCCGGAGAAGGAGAGCTGGGCCGGGGGGACCTTGAAGACGGCGGCCAGCTGGACGATGCGCTCGGGCTCGGGGGTGGAGCGGCGGTGCTCGTACGCCAGGATGCGCGCCTTGGACGTGCCGACCCGGGCGGCTAGTTCGGCGGCGCTGAGCAGGCGTCCGTCCACGCGCTTGTTGTTCCGCAGCAGGCGCAGCGCGCTGCCGTCGAAGTCCGCACTGCCACGCGCCACTTGGCCAAGTCCCCTTGTCTTGTTGGGATTTCAACGGAGTCCGCGGTATCGCTTAGGGGCACCATCGTGCCCAAGGAAGCACTCTTGCGGGTGGAGCTGAGAGTTTTCCCAGTTCACCGGAGGCCTGGCGGTATCGTTTAGGGCCGGTACGGGTTACGCTCTCGGTATGCGCGCGAGATGGTGACTCCGTTAGCGGGGAAGCTGACATTGAGTTCACCTGTGCACGGGTGTCCGGCTGGCGGCTGTCGGCTGACAGCAGTCGCCGGGTTCGCTCGTGCGGGAGTGGGTGCCGAGTAAGACGATGGACCCGCCTCCAGGGGGCCTAATCCGAGGAAGACGGGTCCACCGGCCGGCTTCGGTATCTGTCGGCGGGTAGGGGATCAACTCCCTTACCCGCTGCCTCCGTTCGCATCCAGGTAGATCCGGACGATCCAGAGCAGCGCTTCGGAGATCATCCGGCCCCGCATGCGGGACGGCGGGACACCGCGGTCCGGCTCCTTGTGGCACTCGCAGCGGTGGACCTCGCCACCCGTGCGCGCCTCACCCGTGGTCTCTTGACCGTCGGGCTGCGCATCGGGGACGCCGTCGTCCCGGTCACGAGGCCGCTCGGAGTCAGCCATCGAACCTCACTCTCTTCCTTGCCTTCCTTGACCCGGGTCGGTTGACCCGTACGGAAGCAACCGACACTCAGGTGCTCAGGTCGGCAGAGAGCTAGCTGTGAGCCTACCGGGTGATACGGCCGTTCCAGGCGGCAGTTGGGGCAGCGGAGCGGGGGCGTCAAGGGACGGGCGCGGCTAACTCCTGCGGCTTACCCCCTCGTTCGCCTGGCCGAATCATGAAATGGGCTGAACCCGGTGGCAGTTGCCTGTATTTGCAAGGTCACTTACGTGAACGAGCCCCAAAACAACGGCGGTTATTACCGGGCGGTAAGCGTCGAAAAAGTTGAGCGAAATCTGAGATTCACGGAGCGGCGGCGCCCTCATGCGGAGGGAGTTGTACCCTCTGCCGCTCATTTGCGGAGAATCGCCCTGAGGGGTACGGGCCGAGGGCTACGCTCCGCCCGGGCAGGTTCCGCGAGCAATCGGGCTGGTGAGGCGGCCGGGGCCGCAAGGGCCGCTGGGGTGCGGGGGGTTGGGCGGCACGGCCCGTCGGTCAGGTGCGCGGCGCAGTGCCCGTAGAGGCGTGCGCGAGCGTGTGGCGGGAGGCCGAGGCGATGGTGGCGCGGGCCTCGCGCTCGGTCAGGCCGGCGGATACGGCCGCCTGTGTGAGGGCGGTGGCGTACTCCTCGCCCAGGCGGGTCTCGTACGCGCGGCAGGCGGCCCAGAAGAGGCGGGCGTTGCGCTGGCCCACGGGCGAGGTGCGGACGAAGCGTATGAGGCCGGTGGCGGGGTGCGGGCCGAGCGCCGGATGGGGCGGGAGTGTACGAGGCGGTGGTGTTGCTGTGAGCAGGGCCATCAGGGCGTGGGGAGCGGCGGCCGGGAAGCGTGGGGCGCCCGGGCTGAGGCGGTAGCGGCCGTGGCTGGTGAGGGAGCCGGGGCCGACGAGGTAGCCGCCGGTGCCCCGGATGTCGATGCCGGGGGCGAGCCGGCTCGCGGAGTTGTGGACCGGGAGGGCGGGCGGGCCGGTCAGCCACAGATGGCGGCCGCCGCTCGGGGTGAGCACGGTCACGGTCGGCGGGAGGGCGAAGTGGTGGGCCTCGGCCAGTAGTTGGAGGGCGGTGAGGCTGTCCGCGCCGTGCTTGGTGTCCAGGTCGAGGCCGATGAGGTGGTGCGGCGGCAGTCCGCAGGCGATGCCGTACGCGGTGGCCCAGGGGGCGGCGGCGAACAGGCGGCGGACGGCCAGGGGGTCGCTGGTGGCGTCGTGGACGCCGTGGCCGGGGCGGCCGCACTCGCCGTGGCACGGGGCCGTCGCGGGCGAGGGGTGGTGCGGGGAGCGGATGGCCGGGAGCTTCGAGCGGGTCAGGGGGAGGACGGCGTAGCCGCGGCCGGCGGCGACCAGGGCGTGGGTGAGGGCCGTGGCGTGGTCCTCGCCGCGGTGGTTCCGTGTGCGGTCCCGGGCGCGGTCCTGTCCGCGGGGGCGGCCGGGGCTGTGGGGGCGGTCCGGGCCGCTGGGGCGGGTGTGAACGGGGGCGCGGCCGGGGTCCTGGCGCCGGTCGGCGTCCGGGGGCCGTGCTGCGGCGTCCGTGGGCTGTGCGGGGTGGTGATGTCGCTGGTCGGGGCCGTGGGGGTGAGCGTGCTCGGCGTGCCGGTCATGGCGGTGCGAGGAGGCCATGACCTCATTATCGAATGAACGTTCGATGATGGGAAGGGGGTGAGGCGGGGATGAGGGGGCGGGCCGGGAATGGCCAAAAATATGCCGGAACGCTTCGCCCCTTGTGGGGAACGGGTGTCGCGAGGGGCTGGCGGTGTGTGCCGGGGTTTCGGGGGCGTGGAGAAGGTTTACCCGGGGTTCCTCATGCTTGCGGGGGAATTGGTGGGTCCAGGCTGGTTCGCCGGGGATTCGGTGGGCAACTCTTGATCCGCGACGTCGTGAACAACGCCGGGCAGTCGGCCAACTGCCCTTCGGCAACTCGTAATTGTGCTCAACAGGAGGAATTGACATGGCAACCATCCGTACCGCCCGCCTCATCGCCGCCGTCGCCGCGCTGCCGCTTGCGGCCGCTCTCTTCTCCGGGGTTGCGCAGGCCGACAACGGCGGCTTCGCGGACAACGGATCGAGCGCCGCTGCGACGAGCCAGGAGGGCACCGGCGTCGGCGATGACAACGAGGGCAACTCGACCACGGGTCAGCAGGTTGCCAACGGCGCCGGCGCTTCGAACCAGAACAACACCGCCAGCGTGAACAACGGTGACGGCGAGACCACCATCACCCAGTCGAACACCACCACCACGGTGAACTTCACCGAGATGTGGTGAGCCGGGAGGCCGCGACTCAGGGGTGAGACATCAGAGGTGATGCGGGTCCTGCGGCTGGCCGTGCATCTGCCTTGACAGTGCGAGGGTTTCTGACGGACAGTCAGAAACCCTCGCACTCGTTTGTCTGCGGCTGTTCGTCCTCGCCGGTGGATCGACTCGCCCGGTGGATCGAGGGGAACCGATCGGGCCGTCGCGGTGTATGGCATGTGTCAGGAAAACGCGGGGGAGGCCGAGGCGGGCGGCGGTCGATCCCAGGGGGCTGTGGCGGATGGGGAGTTAAAGACGATGGATCGCGCGGTACGGGTCGAGGGGGCCGCCGAGGGCGGGGTGGCCGAGGAGCGGGACGAGCGGGACGAGCGGGACCTCTACGAGCGGCTGCGGGCGTACGAGGGAAGGGCGGCCGCCACCGCCGGGGTGGGCAAGGACCTCGTCAACGAGCCGATGATCAGGCACTGGTGCGAGGCGATGGGCGACGGGCACCCCGCGTACGAGGGACCGGGCGCGGTGGCGCCGCCGACGATGCTCCAGGCCTGGACGATGGGCGGGCTGTCCGGGCACACCGGCCGGTCGCAGGCCCATGACGAGCTCTTCGCGCTGCTCGACGGCGCCGGGTACACCGCCGTCGTGGCCACCGACTGCGAGCAGGAGTATCTGCGGCCCCTGCGCCCCGGCGACCGGATCACCTTCGACGCCGTCATCGAATCGGTGTCAGCGCGCAAGACGACCAAGCTGGGCAGCGGTCACTTCGTCACGACGCGGATGGACATACGCGCCGACGGGGAGCCGGCGGGCACGCACCGCTTCCGGATCCTGAAGTACGCGCCCGCCCAGCGGCGGGAGAAAGCCGCCAAGGCCCTGCGGCCCAGGCCGGTGATCAACCGCGACAACGCCGGATTCTGGGAAGGGGTGCTGGAGCACCGGCTGCTGATCCAGCGCTGCACCGGCTGCGGGGCGCTGCGCTTCCCCTGGCTCCCTGGGTGCAACGACTGTGGCTGCGAGCGATGGGACACGGTGGCGGCGTCCGGGGCCGGGACGGTCTATTCGTACGTGGTCATGCACCACCCGCCCTTCCCCGCCTTCGACCCGCCCTACGCGGTCGGGCTGATCGAGCTGGCCGAGGGGGTGCGGATGGTCAGCAATGTGATCGGTGTGCCGCCGCGCGAGGTGCGGATCGGGATGCCGGTGGAGCTGGAATTCCTCCGGGTGGACGAGGAGTTGGAGATACCTGTCTTCAGGGCGGCGGGGGCGGCGGGGGCGGCGGGGCAGCAGGGCGGACGGGCGACAGAGCGGCGGGGGGGGGCAGGGCAGCAGGACGGACGGGCGACAGAGCGGCGGGGGGGGCAGGGCAGCAGGACGGACGGGCGGCCACGTGACGGGGCGGCGGGGCGACAGGGCGGACGGGCAGGGGGCGCGTGAGGTGCGGTACGGAGTCGACGGAGAGGGGAGGCGCGGATGAGAGCCGGTGACGAGCTGGAGCCGCTCACCATCCCCATCACCCGCACCCTGATCGTCGCCGGGGCCGTGGCCTCCCGCGACTACCAGGACGTGCACCACGACGCCGAGGCGGCCAAGGAGAAGGGATCACCGGACATCTTCATGAACATCCTCACCACCAACGGACTGGTGGGCCGCTACATCACCGACCGCTGCGGCCCGCGGTGCGTACTGCGCAAGGTCGCCATACGGCTCGGCGTGCCCAACTACCCTGGTGACACCATGGTGTTGAGCGGCACCGTCGCCGCCGTCGAAGGCGGGCGCGCCGACATACGGGTGGTGGGCGCGAACGGCAGGGGGCACCACGTCACCGGCACCGTGACGGTCGACCTGACCGGAGGTGCGGCATGAGTGTGCGCGCGGTGGACTCGCTGGGCGGGCGGGCCGCCATCGTCGGGATCGGTGCGACCGAGTTCTCCAAGGACTCCGGGCGCAGCGAGCTGAAGCTCGCCGTCGAGGCCGTACGTGCCGCGCTGGAGGACGCCGGGCTCAGCCCCGCCGATGTGGACGGCATGGTCACCTTCACCATGGACACCAGTCCCGAGATCACCGTCGCGCAGGCGGCGGGCATCGGTGAGCTGTCGTTCTTCTCCCGGGTCCACTACGGCGGCGGGGCGGCCTGCGCCACCGTTCAGCAGGCGGCCCTGGCGGTCGCGGCCGGCGCCGCCGAGGTGGTGGTCTGCTACCGCGCCTTCAACGAGCGCTCCGGGCGCCGTTTCGGCGCCGGGGTGCAGCGCCGCGAGCCCTCGGCCGAGGGGGCCGCGCTCGGCTGGTACCTCCCCTTTGGGCTGCTGACCCCGGCCTCCTGGGTCGCCATGGCCGCCCAGCGCTATCTGCACACCTACGGCCTGACCCCCGAGGCCTTCGGACATGTCGCCGTCACCGACCGCCGCCACGCCGCCACCAACCCCGCCGCGTACTTCCACGGCAAACCGATCACCCTGGCCGACCACGCCGCCTCGCGCTGGATAGCCGAGCCGCTGCGGCTGCTGGACTGCTGCCAGGAGACGGACGGCGGTCAGGCGATCGTGGTGACCTCGGTGGAGCGGGCCCGTGATCTGCCGCGTCCGCCCGCCGTGATCACCGCGGCCGCGCAGGGCGCAGCCCGCGCCCAGGAGCAGATGACCGGCTTCTACCGGGACGAGATGACGGGACTGCCCGAAATGGGGGTGGTGGCACGGCAGTTGTGGCGCAGTAGCGGGCTGCGTCCGGCGGACATCGACGTCGGCATCCTCTACGACCACTTCACGCCCTTCGTACTGATGCAGCTGGAGGAGTTCGGCTTCTGTGCGCCGGGGGAGGCGGCGGACTTCGTGGCCGCGGATGCGCTGCCGCTCAACACCCACGGCGGGCAGCTCGGCGAGGCGTATCTGCACGGCATGAACGGCATAGCCGAGGCGGTACGCCAGCTGCGCGGCACCTCGGTGAACCAAGTGCCCGACGCGGCGCGGGTGCTGGTCACGGCAGGCACGGGCGTACCGACCTCGGGGCTGGTGCTGGGGGCGGACCGCTGAGGGCGGGGCGCTGGGGGCGGGGCGCTGGGGCGCGAGGCGCTGGGGCGCGAGGTGCGATGCCCGCCGTCCCGGGTGCGACGGCGGGAGGGGGCGCTCCGGGCTGCGGCGCAGACGGCTGAATGGGTGGGGGCGTGGGCGTGTCAGTCCGGCGCGGCCGCGTACGGGCGCCTTCACTCGGCATATGTATCCGACAAAGTCGACAAAAAGGACAAAAGCGGCACGGTCGTCAGTGGGGCTGGTGGGCCCAGAGGGGGCATCGGGACATGCAGGTGCCACTGCCCCCGCAGATCCCGCACGTCCCGCAGAACCCGCAGCTCTCGCAGAACCCGTGAGCCTCAGGCGGCGGCTCGTCCGGCGAGGGGCGCTGGTGGTCTCCACCCTGCTCGCGGCGCTGGCCACGGCGCTCGGCACGCTGGTCGTGGGGGCCGGGCCCGGTGCCGCCGCTCCGGCCGCCCCGGCGGTGGAGGACCGGTTCGGCGGACCCCGCGCGCCCAGGGTGTTCAGGGGCTGGGGCTTCGACACCTGCGGTGCGCCCTCGCTGCGCGCCATGAGCGCCTGGCGGCACTCCAAGTACCGCGCCGTGGGCGTCTATTACGGGGGCCGGGGCAGGGCCTGCAAGCGGCAGCCGCATCTGTCCCGCGGCTGGATGCGGGCCACTCACCGCATGGGCTGGCGCGTGCTGCCGATCTACGTGGGTTCCCAGCCCCCTTGCGTCACCGCGGCGCACAAGCGGCGCTATGCGATCGGGCACCGGCCGTGGCGTCAGGGGCGTGCCGAGGGGCGGGACGCGGTGCGGCGGGCCCGGGCGCTGGGCATGCGGGCCGGCAGTCCGCTCTACCTCGACATGGAGGCGTACACCGTCCGCAAGGCCCGCTGCGCCCGTACGACCCTGGCCTTCGTGCAGGGCTGGAACCGCGCGGTGCGCCGGCACGGCTATCTGGCGGGCTTCTACAGCAGCGCCGCCTCGGGGGTGCTGCACATGGAGCGCGCCCGCCGTGCCGGGGTGCGGGATCTGCCCTCGGTGATGTGGTTCGCGCGCTGGCACACGCGGCCCACGCTGTACCGGGAGAGGTCGCTGTCCTTCGGGGCCTGGCGCCCGCACCGCCGTATCCACCAGTACGCGGGTAACGTCCAGGAGAAGCACGGCGGGTACCGGCTGAACATCGACCGCAATCTGGTCGATGCCCCGGTCGCGGTGCTCAAGTGACAGGGGATATCCCTGATGCCGGACCCTGAGGGGGAGGAGCGGTTGGTCCGCCTTTAGGAGGTGAGGCCAGCCCTACCAGTACAACCTGAGGCGGAGAACGCTTCGGCACCTGCGACCGATCCGTCACGCCTACCCTCGCTTCTAGCGTTGACTCATGGCCGTCCACCATCAGCCCGTGTGCACCAGCGCCTCGACCGCCGCTGGGTTTCCGTCGTTCGCCTCGTATGTGCACGCCCGCGGCCCGGTGCTGCTGCGTGCCGCCCGTTCCCTGACCGCCAACCCGAACGACGCGGAGGACCTGCTGCAGACCGCGCTGACCAAGACCTTCCTGGCGTGGGAACGCATCGAGGACCACCGGGCGCTGGACGGCTATGTGCGCCGGGCGCTGGTGAACACCCGGACCTCGCAGTGGCGCAAGCGCAAGGTCGACGAGTTCTCCTGCGACGAACTCCCCGAGCCCGACCCGATACCCGCCCCGGACCCGGCCGAGGCGCAGGCGCTGCGCGACGCGATGTGGCGCGCGGTGCTCAGACTCCCCGCCCGGCAGCGCGCCATGGTCGTACTGCGCTACTACGAGGACCTCAGCGAGGCGCAGACCGCGGAGGTCCTCGGCGTCTCGATCGGCACGGTCAAGAGCGCCGTCTCACGCGCCCTGTCCAAGCTGCGCGAGGACCCGGAACTGACCATGGCGGCCTGACGCCCGCAGGGTCCGCCGCCTCACACCAGCCGCACCGCATCCCCCTGCCGTACGCGCCCGGGCCGCTCCACCCGGGCATAGACGCCCGCGCAGGGCAGCGGCCCCATGAAGGCCGCCTCCTGAAGGCCCTGGAGCCCCTCCGTCGGCACGATCCGGTTGTGCTGGGCGGGGACCCGCAGCGCATGGGGGTCCCGGGGCAGCGCTCCGTGTTCCAGTGTCGGCACCGCGCACCGCGGGGTCGGGATCAGTACGCGCAGCGTCAGCGCGTCGCCGATGCGCAGTTCGCGCCCCACCCAGCCGTTCTCGATGAAGCCGGCAGCCTCGGTGCCGATGACGATGTTGGGCCGGTAGCGCTCGGCCTCGATGGCGCCGCGCGGGGAGAGTTCGGTGATCCGCTCCAGCGTGCCGCGGGTGAGCAGATGCAGCGGCGCGAAGTCGAAGAAGGTGCCCTCGGGGGCCTGTTCGCCCAGCTCCATCGCGTCATGGCCGACCTGCGCGTCCAGCCCGGCGCGCAGCACTTCCTCGGGGTGCGAGCGCTCCAGCGTCGCGCCGGGGGGTCGGGTTTCGGACAGAGTTACCTCGCGCCCCAGATGCCGGGAGAGCACCGCGTCCACGTCCGGTTCGGTGCTCCACACGGTCTTGCCATCGGGCAGCGTGATCCGTACGGACGTGTCGAAGGCCTCGGCGGACAGCTGGAGCAGCGAGCGCCACAGCCGGGGGTTCTTGGCGCTGGCGATCTTCCCGGACTCGCGGTCCACCAGAGCGAGTTGGCGGTCCGCGGCCAGCCCGCGCGCGGACACTTCGGCGGCCGTCACCTCCTCGCCCAGCAGAGACTTCACCGGATAGCGCCTGAGCGCGGTCACCGTACCCACCATCGTCTCCATGGGACACAGGCTGCCATGAGCGTCGGGTTCGACACTCCTGATTTTCCCGTGCGCTAGTGACATACCACGTGGTACGGCGAAAGAATCAGCGGAAATCTACTCGCGCGTAACCGGTTTTCGGGAGGCCCCGGTGCTGAGCACGATGCAGGACGTACCGCTGACAGTGACCCGCATCCTCATCCATGGGGCTCTCGTGCACGGCACGGCGGAGGTGGTGACCTGGACCGGCGAGGCCGAGCCGCAGCGGCGCACGTTCCGCGCCGTGGGCGAGCGCTCCCACCAGCTCGCCCATGCCCTCCGCGACGAGCTGGGCGTCCAGGGCGACGAGCGGATCGCCACGCTCATGTGGAACAACAGTGAGCATCTGGAGGCCTATCTGGCGGTGCCCTCCATGGGCGCCGTCCTGCACACCCTCAATCTGCGGCTGCCTCCCGAGCAGTTGGCCTGGATCGTCAACCACGCCGCCGACCGCGTCGTGCTCGTCAACGGCACGCTGCTGCCGCTGCTCGCCCCGCTGCTCGCGCACCTGCCCACCGTCGAGCACGTCGTCGTCGCCGGTCCCGGCGACCGCTCCGTACTGGAGGGCTGCCGGCCGCGCGTACACGACTACGAGGAGCTGATCGCCGGGCGCCCGCAGCACTACGACTGGCCGGAGCTGGACGAGCGGCAGGCCGCCGCCCTGTGCTACACCTCCGGGACGACCGGGGACCCCAAGGGCGTGACGTACAGCCACCGTTCGATCTATCTGCACGCCATGGAGGTCAACGCGGGCGCGTCCTTCGCGCTGACGCCGCGCGACATCTGCCTGCCGGTCGTGCCGATGTTCCACGTCAACGCCTGGGGCCTGCCGCACGCCTCCTTCATGGCGGGCGCCTCGCTGCTGATGCCCGACCGCTTCCTGCAGCCCGCGCCGCTCGCCGAGATGATCGAGTCGGTACGGCCCACCACTACGGCGGGCGTCCCCACCATCTGGCAGGGCCTGCTGGGCGAACTGGACGCCAAGCCGCGCGATGTCTCCTCGCTCAAGACCGTGGTCAGTGGCGGCTCGGCCATCCCGCCCTCGGTGATGCGGGCCTTCGAGGAGCGCCACGGGCTCAAGGTCGTACAGGCCTGGGGCATGACGGAGACCTCCCCGCTGGGCTGTATCGCGCACCCGCCGTACGGCGTCGAGGGCGAGGAGGCCTGGCGCTACCGGGTCACCCAGGGCCGCTTCCCCGCCTCGGTGGAGGCGGAACTGGTCGGCCCGGACGGCGAACCGGTGCCCTGGGACGGGGAGTCGGCGGGCGAGCTGGTGGTGCGCGGGCCGTGGATCGCGGGCGCGTACTACGGTGGCGCGGACGGCGCGGACTTCAGCCCCGAGGACAAGTTCACCGCGCGGGGCCAGCTGCGCACCGGCGACATCGGCACCATCACCCCGGACGGTTATCTGACGCTGACCGACCGCGCCAAGGACGTCATCAAGTCCGGGGGTGAGTGGATCTCCTCGGTGGAGCTGGAGAATCACCTGATGGCGCACCCGGAGGTCGCCGAGGCGGCGGTGGTGGCCGTACCCGACCAGAAGTGGGGCGAACGGCCGCTGGCGACGGTGGTGTTGAAGGAGGGGGCGAGCGCCGGCTTCGAGGAGCTGAAGGCGTTCCTGGCCGAGCGGGTGGCGCGCTGGCAGCTGCCGGAGCGGTGGGCGGTGGTGCCCGCGGTGCCCAAGACGAGCGTGGGCAAGTTCGACAAGAAGGTGCTGCGCAGGCAGTACGCGGACGGGGAGCTGGCGGTGACCGAGGTCGGCGGGAACGGGAACGCCGGCTGATATCCGTACGGGCTGAGGGCTCGCACCGCCTGAGGCCCGTACCGCCTGACGCCCCTGCGGCCTGAGGCCCGTACCGTCCGACGCCCGTACCGCCTCAAGGCCCGTGCCCCCAAAGCGCCGTGGCCCGCCGCTCACTCGCGGCGGGCC
>NZ_JBSIBZ010000123.1:0-21383 GCF_058245575.1 Streptomyces sp. UF-297
CCCCCCCCCCCCCCCCCCCCCCCCCCCCCCCCCCCCCCCCCCCCCCCCCCACCGCTCAGGGCGTGTGGGGGCCAGGTCGTGGGGCGAGGAGGGGTCAGCGGCCCTGTTCGTCCCTGCGGCGCTGCCAGCGCTCCTCGATACGGTCCATCATCGAACGGCGCTGTCGCGCCTGGCGGCGGGCGGCTGCTCCCCCGGCCCGCGGGCCGGCCGGTTGTTCACCGGGCTTGGGCGCCTTGCGCCATCCGGTGACCGCCAGCACCGCGCAGCCGAGCATGACGAGGAATCCCACCACGCTGATCCAGATCTGCTGCGCGACCATTCCGGCCATGAGGAGCGCGATACCTACCAGGAAGCCCGCGACCGCTTGGTAGACCCGTCGCCGGGTGTACGTACGCAGCCCGCTTCCCTCGAGCGCTGTCGCGAACTTGGGATCTTCGGCGTACAGCGCTCGCTCCATTTGCTCGAGCATGCGCTGCTCGTGCTCCGAGAGCGGCACGGAGTCCTCCTACTCGTCGGTCGCGGGGGGCGACCGGGGTGCGACCCTTTCAGGATAGGCAGGGAATCGCCCCCGTGAAACCCGCCCCTCTACGCCAATTCACTGTCCGGGCCGCCACGGCGGTCGGTGGTGATGCAGCGTGCATTCCCCGCCCGTCGATCCGTCATGCCGGACGCCGTACCCCGATCATACGGGGCGAAGCAGCTGATCGGGTGGCCTGTGGCGGACTGCATGCGGGCCCTGGGGCACACAGGCCCTGGCCACGGGGCCAGGGCCCGGGGGCGGGCGCCTCAGCCGCGCTCGGCCAGGACGTGCAGCTGGGTGGCCACGGAGTGGAAGGCGGGCAGTTCCGCGGCCGCCGCCTCCAGCTTCAGCAGGGCCTCCACGGCGCCGGGCTCGGTGTCCACCAGCACGCCGGGGACCAGGTCGGCGAAGACCCGTACGCCGTGGACCGCACCGACCTGGAGGCCCGCGCCGGAGACCAGCTCGGCGAGCTGCTCGGCGGTGAAGCGGCGGGGCACCGGGTCGCCCTCGCCCCAGCGGCCCGCCGGGTCGGTCAGGGCCTGGCGGGCTTCGGTGAAGTGGCCCGCCAGGGCGCGCGCCAGCACGGCCCCGCCCAGGCCCGCGGCGAGCAGGCTGAGGGTGCCGGCCGGGCGCAGCGCGTCGGCGGCGTTGCGCACGCCCTCGGCCGGGTCGTCGACGTACTCCAGCACGCCGTGGCACAGCACGGTGTCGTACGCGCCGCGCTCGACCACGTCGAACAGGCCGCGGGCGTCCCCCTGGACGGCGCGCACGCGGTCCGCGACGCCCGCCTCGGCGACCCGGCGCTCCAGCGCGAACAGGGCGTTGGGGCTGGGGTCGACGACGGTGACGCGGTGGCCCAGGCGAGCCAGCGGCACGGCGAAGTTGCCGGAGCCGCCGCCGGTGTCCAGGACATCCAGGGCGTCCCGCCCGGCGGCCTTGACCCGGCGCTCCAGGGCGTCCCTGAGGACCTCCCAGACCACGGCGGTACGAAGGGATGCGCGCGGGCGCAGCGGGTCAGACACGGCGACGGGCTCCTCGGCGGGGCATGAACTGCATGAACTGAACTGATCGGTGCCCACCACCCTATTGCGTTGCGCGGTGTCCTCCGTGTGCGGCGGGTCCGGCGGGGGCCGGGCGCGCAGGGGCGGGGCCATGGTCAGCCCGCACGCTGCGGGGGCAGGGCGGGCTGGAGGAGGAGCAGGCGTTCCACCAGGCGCAGGAACATGCCGACGTCGCGCATCAGGTCGTCGGCGTCGCGGCGGCTGGCGGCGCCGGCTATGCCGGCCTCGGCGCGGGCCCGGCGCTGGGCTCCGGAGGCGAACAGGGCGCTCCACTCGGCCAGCTCGGGGGCGACCTCCGGGAGCACCTCCCAGGCGCTGCGGATGCGCTGGCGGCGCCGGGGGCTGGTCTCGGGCCGGGCCCGGACGGCCAGGACCGCGGCGGCGGTGCGCAGGGCGGCCAGATGGGCGGTGGCGTAGCGCTCGTTGGGGGTCTGCAGGGACTGGGCCTCCTCCAGGCCGTGCTGGGCCTGGGAGAGGAGGTCGAGGGCTGCCGGGGGTGCTGACGACCGGCGCAGGACGGGGTGGACATCACTGGGGGGACCGTACGCAGCGGAGCCCCCCGAAGCGGGTCGGGCCGAACGAGCTGCCATGACGAACCTCCTGTCGTCGCATGACGGTTCAAAGCCGTATGACCACATCGTGAGGGACACCACTGACAATCGGCGCTGAGCTGGCCTTTTGCCGGAAGCGGACAGAGGGAGGGAAGCGGACCGGAGGGCGGGAAGAGGGCCGGATGGAGCGAAAGGCGGAGGGGACGGGACGCCTGGGACAGCCCCCTTGCACGCGCCTGCCGGGGATCTCCATACTCAACCAACTGCACTGACCGGTCAGTTCAGAGGAGGGGGCGGTCGATGCGTTCGCCGAGGCTGGCCGCGCTGGAGCTCAGGCGGTTCGGGAGGGGCAGGATGCCGCGGGCGGCACTGGTCGCCCTCCTGCTGCTGCCGCTGCTGTACGGCGCCCTGTACCTGTGGTCCTTCTGGGACCCCTACGCGCGCCTGGACAGGATCCCGGTGGCGCTGGTCAACCAGGACGAGGGCGCGAAGGCCGGGGACAAGCGGATCTCGGCGGGCGCGAGCATCGTCGAGGGCCTGCGCGACAGTGACACCTTCGAGTGGCACGAGGTGCGTCCCGAGGAGGCCGCCCGGGGCGTGGAGGACGGCTCGTACTACCTGTCGCTGTCCATCCCCCGGGACTTCAGCCGGCGGATCGCCTCCAGTTCCGGCGGGCACCCGCAGACGGGCGCGCTGAAGGTGCGGACGAACGACGCGAACAACTACCTCGTCGGGCAGATCTCGCGGACGGTGTTCTCCGAGGTGCGCTCGGCCGCGTCCGCGAAGTCCGCACGCGCCTTCCTCGACAGGATCTTCGTGTCCTTCTCGGCGCTGCACGGGAAGACCGAGGAGGCCGCCGACGGCGCCGACCGGCTCAAGGACGGCATCGGACGGGCGAAGCAGGGCACCGGGCGGCTCGCCGACGGGCTGCACACCGCCGAGCGCGGCAGCGGTGAACTCCTGGCCGGACTGCGGGAGTTGGACAGCGGCGCGGGGCGGGTCTCCGACGGCGCCGACAAGGCCTCGCAGGGCGCCGGTTCGCTGGCCGAGGGGGCGCACACCCTGGCCGACGGCACGGGCCAGGTGGCCGAGGGGACCCAGCAACTGGCCGACCGGGTCAACGGCGTGGTGGAGCAGGTGGGCCCCTTCGTCCGGGCGCACGGCAAGGAGATCGGCGAGGCCGCCCGGCTCGTCGCCGACGGGGCCCAGGCCGTCCGCGACAACCTGGACAGGCTCCCGCGGGCCGCGGCCGCCGGGGCGAAGCTCTCCCGCGGGCTGGCCGATCACCTCGACCGCTACTACAAGTTGCGCTGCCAGGGCCCGGCAGGCCCCGGCGCCGACTGCCCCGAGCTGAAGGGGATACGGGACCGGGCACAGGCGGTGGCCGCCAAGGCGGAGGAGGTCAGCGGCTACGTACAGGACCAGAAGAACCTGGAGCAGCTGGGCCGGGACCTGGACGCGCTGCACAGGATGGCCGGTGAACTGGCCCGGCGCGGACCGACTTTGGGCCAGGACATGGACGCCGCGGTCAAGAAGATCAACGATCTGAACAAGGGGGCGCACCAGGTCTCGGCGGGCGCGGGCCGCCTGGCCACGGGCGCCACGGCGCTGGCGGCGGGCACCGGCGAACTGGCCGACGGCGCCGGCGGGCTCCACCGGGGCGCGGGCCGTGCCGCGGACGGCATGGACCGGCTCGACCAGGGCGTCGGCCGGCTGAAGGACGGCGCGCAGGCCCTGGACGGGGGCCTGTTCAAGCTCTCCGACGGCTCGGGGAAGCTGGCCGGCGGGCTGCACGAGGGGGCCGGGCGCATCCCCGACTACGACAAGAAGGACCGCGACGCGCGCACCCTGGTCATGTCCGACCCGGTGCGGCTCGCCTCGCAGGCCACGCACCGGGCGCCCAACTACGGCACCGGATTCGCGCCGTACTTCATCCCGCTGTCCCTGTGGGTCGGCGCGATGGTCGCCTACATGATCGTCCAGCCGCTCAACCGGCGCGCGCTGGCGGCGGGCGCCAACCCGTTGCGGGTCGCGGTCTCCGGATGGCTGCCGGTCCTCGCCCTGGGAGTACTGCAGAGCACCGCCCTGATGGCCGTACTGCACTTCGCGCTCGGGCTCCAACTGGAGCGCGCGGCGGGCACGATCGGCTTCCTGGTCCTGGTGACGGGGTGCTTCACGGCCGTGGTCCAGTGGCTCAACGCCCGCTTCGGACCGGCGGGACGGATCCTGGTGCTGGCGCTGCTGATGCTCCAGCTGACCTCGGCCGGGGGGACGTACCCGGTGCAGACCAGCCCCGGCTTCTTCAACGCCATCCACCCCTTCCTCCCCATGAGTTACATCGTCGAGGGGCTGCGCCGGCTCATCACCGGCGGCGAGCTGACGCCCGTGTGGCAGGGCGGCGCCGTGCTCCTCGCCTTCACCGCGGGTGCGCTCGCGCTCACCGCACTGGCGGCGCGCGGCCGTCAGGTCGTACGGATGAAGGACCTGCACCCGGAGCTGAGTCTGTGAGCGCGGGCAGCGGGCACACCGGCAGGAACGGCACAATCGCCTCCATGGACAGCTCCACTACGCGCCGCCAGGCCACCCGGCGCAAGCTCTTCGAGGCCGCGGTCACGCTCATCGCCGAACAGGGCTTCTCCTCCACCACGGTGGACGAGATCGCCGAGCGGGCCGGCGTCGCCAAGGGCACGGTCTACTACAACTTCGCCAGCAAGAACGAGCTCTTCGAGGAGCTGCTGCGGCACGGCATCGAACTGCTGGCGCAGTCCCTGGAGCAGGCCGCCGACGAGGCGGCACAGCGCGGCGGCACCCGCGTCGACGCGCTGGACGCGATGATCAGGGCCGGGCTGGACTTCATCTCGCGCTACCCGGCGCTGACCCAGCTGTACGTGGCCGAGCTGTGGCGCACGAACCGGGCCTGGCAGTCGACCTTGATGGTGGTCAGGGCGCGGGCCATCTCCGTGGTGGAGGGGGTGATCCGGCAGGCGGTGGCGGCCGGGGAGCTGAGCGAGGAGATCGACATCCCGCTGACCGCTTCGGCGCTGTTCGGGATGGTGCTGGTGGCGGCGCTGGACTGGCAGTCCTACCAGCCGGACCGCTCGATCGAGGAGGTGCACGCGGCGCTGTCGCGGCTGCTCCAGGGGCGGGTGAGCGGGCACCCGGTGTAGCGCCGGAGGGCTTGCCCGGATGGGCGCCGGGCAAGACCCCCGTACGGCCCCGGACCGGCCCGCACGCAAAAGCGGACCGGCCGGGACAAAAAAAGCGCGCTGCCCTGGCGCGGATCGTTCCCCCTCCGACCCGACCAGGACAGCGCTTCCCCCGTGCTCCCCCGTGGAGCCCCCGTACTTCCCCCGTGCTCCCCCCGTCACGTCAGGGTTGCCGCTCCCGCTCCGCCGCCCCGTGTCGGCGGTGTGGGAGCCGCGCCCCTTCCGTGCCCCCTACTCTTCCGTCTGCGCAGGTCGCGGCCCATCCGCGTACCTACTCATCTGCGTGACTAGGTACGGATACTCAACCCTGAGCACTCACCCTCAGCGCTGACTACGATCTCCAGGGTGTCCGTACTCCCGTTGGTCTTCACCAGTGGCTGGGCGAGCGGGATCAACGCCTATGCCGTCGTCCTGCTGCTCGGCCTGCTCGGCGCCGCCGGGCTCACCGATGAGGTGCCCGAGGCGCTGCAGCGCCCGGATGTGCTGATCGTCGCGGGGGTGCTCTTCCTCTGCGAGGCCGTCGCCGACAAGATCCCGTACGTGGACTCGGCGTGGGACACCGTGCACACGGTCGTCCGGCCGGTCTCCGGCGGTGTGGTGGCGGCGCTGCTGGCCGGGCAGAGCGGCTCGCTGCCGGAGCTGGCGGCGGGCGCGGTGGGCGGCTCCACGGCCCTGCTGAGCCACCTGGTCAAGGCCGGGACGCGGATGGCGGTCAACACCTCTCCCGAGCCCGCGAGCAACTTCCTGCTGAGCACGGCCGAGGACCTGGGGGTCGCGGGGATCATCGTGTTCGCGGTGTTCCACCCGCTGGCCGCGGCGATCATCGCGGCCGTGCTGCTGCTCCTGGGGATCGCGCTGGTGGTCTTTCTGGCGGCGCGCATCCGGCGGTTCCTGCGGCGCAGGCGGCAACGGCGAAAGGAGCGGCAGGTGGCCGCCGGGGGCGCGGGCCGTCCGGGCGGCTGAGCCGGCAGCTTCTGCCAGGGTTTCCGGTCCTACCTGCCGAGATGCGGCATGTCGGCATTACATAAGGTTGTGCGGACAAGGTGGGCAGGGGCCCACCGAGGAGGGGACTGCTCGGATGACCGGTATGGACCGCACAGCCGCGGGGGCACGCGCGATCGACGCGGAGAAGATGATCGCGGAGGCGCGCAAGGCGTTCTTCGTGATGTTCGCTCTGCTGGCAGCCGTCTGGCTGCTCCAACTGGCCAACGCGTGGAAGGGCTACGTGCTCTCCCGCGACTACGGGATCGTGCCCGGCGAGGCCGGCTCGCTCCCGGACATCCTCAGCGCGCCCTTCCTGCACTGGAGTTGGGAACACATCCAGGCCAACTCCGGCCCCCTGTTCGTCTTCGGCTTCCTGGCCGCCTACCGCGGAGTGGTGCGGTTCCTGGGCCTGAGCCTGATCGTCGCGGTGGCCAGCGGGCTCACGGTCTGGATCTTCGAGAGCGGCCATGCCGTCACGGCCGGCGCCAGCGGCCTGGTCTTCGGGTACTTCGGTTACGTGGTGGTCCGCGGCCTCTTCGACCGGCATCTGATCGACACCCTCATCGGCATCGTGATGGCGGCGTCGTTCGCCTACCTCCTCCTCGGCGTGGTCCCCGGCACCCCCGGCGTGAGCTGGCTGGGGCACCTCGGCGGACTGGTCGGCGGCGTGGCCGGGGGCTGGCTGCTGCGCGAGCGGGGCAGTCGGCCGGCAGCGGGCGCGGGGGCCGCCGCGGCGCGGACCGCGAAGCCCGGCCGGGACGGCGGCGAGCTGCCCGCGCCCGCCGACGGCTCCCGCGCCGACCTGCACAAGGAGCTCAAGGACCTGGGCCTGCTGTAGGGCCGCGAAGGCGCCGGCGGCGCGTTGTCAGTGGTCGCCGGTACTGTGCTGACCGGGGTGGATTCCGGCGGCAAGCGGGAAGCGACGGACATCAAGAGCGGGAAGAGACGGACATGGCACGGATCGCGGTGATCGGCGCAGGGATGGGCGCGATGGCGGCCGCCGCCCGGCTGGCCGTGGCGGGCCACCAGGTGGTGGTGTACGAGCGCGGCGGGACCTACGGCGGCGTGGTGCGGCGCCTGGAGCGCGACGGCTTCGGCTTCGATCTGGGCCCCGGCCTGCTGCATCTGCCCGCGGTCTACCGCGATCTGTTCCTCAAGACCGGGCGCGAGCCGCTGGAGAGCGCTCTCGAACTGACCCAGGTGGACCCGGCGAGCCGCCATGTGTTCGCCGACGGCAGCGCGGTGTCGCTGCCCAACGCCTCGCGGGCCGGAGTCGTCCAGGCGCTGGACGGGGCGCTGGGCGCGGGCGCGGGCGAGCGCTGGAGCGAGCTGGTCAACCGGGCGCGCGAGGCCTGGGACGCCATGCGCCGCCCGCTGCTGGAGGAGCCGCTGTGGCCCGACTGGCAGGTGCTGGGGCGGGATCCGTACCCGGCGGTGCGCAAGCGCGGCCTGTTCGGGCGCGGCAAGCCGGCAGCCACCCTGGCCGAAGTGGCGCGCCGGGAGCTCAGGGACCCGCGGCTGGCCGCCCTGCTGGAGAGCCACGCGCTGGCGTACGGCTTCGATCCGCGCCGGGCCCCGGCGAGCGCCACGGTCCTGCCGTACATGGAGCAGACCTTCGGCAGCTGGTACGCCCGCGGCGGTATGCGGGCGCTGGCAGACGCGCTGTACGAGCGGTGCCGGGCCCGGAAGGTCGAGTTCGTCTTCGGGGCCGAGGTGCGGCGGATCGTCGAGAAGGACGGGCGCGCGGCGGGCGTGGAGCTGGCCGACGGCGCGGTCCTGGACGCGGACACCGTGGTCGCCGGGGTCGACCCGGTCCGGCTCACCGCGCTGCTGGGCGGGGTGGAGCCGTGGGCCGAGGGGCAGGTGCGCCCGGACCTCGGGCCCGGTGACCGCGCGCCGGGGCGGCTGACGGTTGTGCTGGCGCTGCGCGGCGCCCGCCCCGAGGGGACCGCGCACCGCACGGTGGTCCATGCCGCGGACCGCGCGGCGGAGCTGGCAGGCGTCTTCGGCGACGGCCACGACCTGCGCACGCCCTGCGCCCGGCCGACGGTGACGGTGCTGCGCCCCGACGACCCCGCTGCGCGCCCGGACGAGGACCACGAGGCCGTCACCCTCAGCGCGACGGTGGCGCCGCACGGCCCCGTCGACTGGACGGACGGCGAGGCGGCCCAGCAGGAGGCGGACCGGCTGGTCGAGGTCGCCGAGGCGGCGGTCCCGGGGCTGCGGGAGCGGTTGCTGTGGCGCGAGGTCGTCCCTCCCGTCGATGCGCGGGGCAACGACGGGCTGGTGCCGGGACCGGCGCTGGCCGGGGCACAGGGCCGGTTCCTGCGCCCGTCCAACCGCACCCGGATACCGGGGCTGTACGCGGTCGGCGGCTGGTCGCACCCCGGGGGCGGGCTGGCGCACGCCGGGATGTCCGGGGCCATCGTGGCGGGCCTGATCGTCAACGGCGACGACTGGCGCGGCTCGCAGTGACGCGCCCTCGCCGCGCGTAACACGCCCTGGCGGGGCGGCAGTTGTGACGGTGGGGCGGCCCCGGAAGGGACCGCCCCACGGCCAGGAGTTCGCAGGCCCACGAACGCCGGCGGCCAGGACCTCGGCCTCAGTAGCGGAACTGCTGCCCGTCGTAGCCCGGCCGCGGCTGCTGGGGCGGGTACAGCGGCTGGTCCGGCGGGAGTTCACTGTCGCGCTGGTGCGGGACCCACACCCCGCCGGGCGGGGTGTCACCTGGGCCCTGCTGCTGCAGCTTGTCCTCGGCGTACTGCTGCTGGACGTACGGCGGCTGCCCGTAGGGGTCCAGCTGCTCGTACGGGTCGTACTGCGGGGCGTACTGCTGGGTGCCGATGTACGGGTCGGAGTAGGGCGCCTGGTGCCCCTGCCCGTCCCCGTACGCCGCGTAGTGATCGGCGTAGGGCTCCTGGGCCGCGGTGTCCCGGCCGAAGCCGCCGAAGGCGTTGGGCTGGGCGGCGCCGTAGCCGTCCTGCCCGCCCTGGCTCCCCTGTCCCTCCTGGCCCTCGTAGGCGGAGAACTGCGGCTGCGAGGCCCGGGCGTCGGCGCTGTAGATGCCGTACTGGCCGGTCTCATCGGGCATCGGCTGCGGGGCGTACACGGCGGCGGGGTCCGGTGCGCCGAAGCCGCCGGGCGTCTCCGGCTGCCCCGGCACGGCGGCGAAGGCCTGTGTCTCCATGAGGTGTACGTCATCGCCCTGGCGCTGTCCCGGGAAGGTGATCTGCGCCGGGGCGGCGGACACCGCGCCCTCGTCGGCCGGCCCCGCCTCCAGGCCGGAGACCTGGAGGGTGGGGGTCGCGGCGGCGGCAGCGCGGCCGCCGGCCCGCCGCCTGCCGCCCGAACCCTGCTTGCCCAAGCCCGCCTTGCCCGCGCCGGACCGCCCGGCCACCGCCCAGCCGGAGGAGAAGCCCCGCCGGTAGGAGAGCGTGACCTGGACCTGTCCGACGGCGAAGGCCATGGCGCCGATCGCGATCACTATCACCGAGGACCACGCCACTCCGGCGACCACACCGAGGAAGCCGGTGAAGGCCAACAGCCGCCAGCGCAAACGGGCCTTGTACTGGAGCAGCACCTCGCCCAGGAGCCACAGCGCGACGAATCCGAACGCGATGTAGAGGACAAACCAGCCCATGTGTGCCCTTCTTCCGCCGCTGCCCGGCCCCTGTGGTCAGGACTGCTGGTGCAGACCCAGATTCTCGTAGATTTCCAGTGTGGCCGTGGAGTGGTTCAGGGTAATGAAGTGCAACCCGGGAGTGCCCTCGGCCATCAAGCGCGCACACAGATCCGTGGCGTACTCGATGCCAATGGAGCGTACAGCGGCGGGATCGTCCTTGACCGCGAGGATCCGCTCGGCCAGCTCCGGCGGGAACGCCGCATTGCTGAGCTGCGCGAAGCGTTCGATCTGCCGCACGTTCGTGACCGGCATGATCTCCGGGATGATCGGAGTCTCACAGCCGGCCGCCGCGACCCGGTCGCGCAGCCTCAAGTAGTCCTCGGGGTAGAAGAACATCTGCGTGATCGCGAAGTCCGCGCCCGCCCGGCACTTGTCGACGAAGTGGGCGATGTCGCTGTCCCAGTCCAAGGAGCGCGGGTGCATCTCGGGGAAGGCGGCGACGCCGACACAGAAGTCGCCCGACTCCTTGATGAGGCGGACCAGTTCGGCCGCGTACATCACGCCGTCGGGGTGGCGCACCCACTCCCCCATCGGGTCGCCGGGCGGGTCGCCGCGCAGCGCGAGCATGTTGCGGATACCGGCGTCGGCGTACTGCCCGATGATGTTGCGCAGGTCGGCCGTGGAGTGGTTGACCGCGGTCAGATGGGCGACCGGGGTGAGCGTGGTGTCGGTGGCGATCCGCTCCGTGGCGCGGACCGTGCCCTCACGGGATGTGCCGCCCGCGCCGTACGTCACGGAGACGAACGTCGGCGCGACGGCCTCGATCCGGCGAATGGCGTTCCACAGAGTCCGTTCGCCCTTCTCCGTCTTGGGAGCGGCGAACTCGAACGAATACGACTGCTTGCCGGAAGCGAGCAGGTCGCGCACCGTCCGTGCGCGATCAGTCCTGGTGGAAGCTGTGCCTAGGGCCATACCGGCAGGTTAGCCACCGCATCGGCACACCCCCAACCATCGTTGGCGATATGCCCGAATTACCAGCTTCAGGGTCCACCGATCGGACACCTCCCGGCTACCTGCGCGCAGGAATCCCCGATCGGGTCACACCGAAACCGCGCAGCGCGCTTCCCCCTGCCGGCTTCCGCTCTCAGGCCTCGTACGCCCGCACCCGCTTGGCCAGTTCGGCGCTGGCCGCCGCGGGGTCCTCGGCCTCGGTGATCGCGCGGACCACCACGACCCGGCGGGCGCCCGCGTCGAGCACCTGGTCCAGATTGGCGGCGTCGATCCCGCCGATCGCGAACCAGGGCCGCCGGGCAGAGCGCGCGGCGGTGTAGCGCACCAGGTCCAGGCCCGGGGCGTGCCGGCCGGGCTTGGTCGGGGTGGGCCAGCACGGGCCCGTGCAGAAGTAGTCCACGCCGGGCTCGGTGAGCGCGGCGTCCACCTCGGTCTCGGCGTGCGTGGAGCGGCCGATGAGGACGTCCTCGCCCAGGATCGCGCGGGCCGCGGGGACGGGCAGGTCGCCCTGTCCCAGGTGGAGTACGCCCGATCCGGCCGCGTGCGCCACATCGGCGCGGTCGTTGACCGCCAGCAGCTTGCCGTGCCGCCGGCAGGCGTCGGCGAAGACCTCCAGATGGGCCAGCTCCTCGCCCGCCTCCATGCCCTTGTCGCGCAGCTGCACGATGTCGACCCCCGACGCGAGCACCGCGTCCAGGAACTGCGGGAGGTCGCCCTGCTTCTTGCGGGCGTCGGTGCACAGGTAGAGCCGGGCCTCGGACAGGGCCTGGCGGGCGGTGGTCATCGGACGGTGTCCCCCCACGTCGGTGGCGTACGGACCGGGAGGCCCGGTCCGTACGCCGGTCGGATGTCTGGTGTGGTCGGCTCAGACGGCGAGCGCCTGGGCCCGTCGCTTCACCTCCGTGCCGCGATTCTCGCGCAGCGCCTGCGCCGGGGTGCCGGGCAGGGTGTCATCCGGGGTGAACAGCCACTCCAGCATCTCCTCGTCGGTGAAGCCGTCGTCCTTGAGGAGGGTGAGGGTCCCGACGAGGCCCTTGACGACCTTGTCATCCTTGATGAATTCGGCCGGCACATGCAGTGCCTTGTTCTCGCCGCGGCGCACCGCGATCAGCTGGCCCTCCTTGACCAGCTGCCGGACGCGCGTCACCTCGACGCCGAGCTTTTCGGCGATGTCGGGGAGAGTCAGCCAGGCGGGGACGAGTCCATCGATCTTTACGTCAATCTCGGTCACAGGACAAGCGTGCCACCTCGCACTGACAGTCGGTAGCGGGGCATCGCCATCGGGTGTGCTCCGCAGTCCCGCCAAGGGCCCGCGAAGGCTCCCCGCACACCGTCCCACCGGCCGCGACACCGCCGTACGAGCGCCCTGCGCCCGCGCCGGTACGGTCCAGCGCTCCTCCAGCGGAAGCCCAGAGGACCGCCCGGAGAGCCGTCGGGAGTGCCGTTCGGAGTGCCGCCTAGACAGCCGCCGACTTCAGCGGCACCGACGCGTCGGCGGCCCGCTCGCGGTCCATGGCCGTCCCGCGCTCGATGAGCTTGCGCCCCTGCGCCAGGTCGCGCGGCCTGCCGACCGCGAGCAGCGCCACGAGCGTGCCCTCGCGCAGCCAGATCACCGACCAGGAGGCCCCGGACGGGTCGCCGCGCCAGACCACCTCGTCGGCGCAGGCGTGGTGCCCGGCGTACTGCACGAACCGGCCGAACTGCTCGGACCAGAAGTAGGGCACGGGGTCGTACACGGCCCCCTCCGCCTCGCCGTGGACGATGGTGGCGGCGACCGTACGGGGCCCCTGGAGGGCGTTGTCCCAGTGGTGGACCAGCAGGCGGCTGCCGTAGCGGGCGGAGGGGAAGGAGGCGCAGTCCCCGACGGCGTACACATCGGGGACGGAGGTGCGCAGCCGCTCGTCGGCCAGCACGGAGCCGTCCTGCGGCGAGAGCTGGACGCCCGAGCCCGCCAGCCAGCCGGTCGCGGGCCGGGCGCCGATGCCCACGACGACGGCGCCGGCCGGCAGCGTGGTGCCGTCGGCCAGTTCGACCGCGCCCTCCTTGACGGCGGCGACCCGCGCGCCGGTGCGCAGCCGCGCGCCCGCGTCGGCGTACCACTGCGCCATGGGGGCGGCGACCTCGGCGGGCAGCGCGCCGGCCAGGGGGCGTTCGGCGGCCTCGACGACGGTGACCCGGCAGCCGGCCTCGCGGGCCGCGGTGGCGAACTCCGCGCCGATCCAGCCCGCCCCGACGACCACGATCTCGCGCTGTTCGGCCAGTACGGGCCGCAGCCGCTCGGCGTCGTCCAGGGTGCGCAGCAGGTGGACGCCGGGGACGTCTTCGCTGCCGGGCAGGGTGATCGGCTCGGCGCCGGTCGCGATCACGAGGTGGTCGTACGGGACCGGTCCGGTCTCTGTTTCGACCACATGGGACTGCGCGGCGAGTCCGGTGACGTACCGGCCGAGTTCCAGCTCGATGCCCAGCGCTGAGAAGTCGATGTCGAAGGCGGACCCCTCGGCCTTGCCGAGCAGGACGGCCTTGGACAGCGGCGGCCGGTCGTAGGGCTGATGGGGCTCGGCGCCGAGCAGGGTGATCGCCCCGCCCCAGCCCATTTCGCGCAGGGCCACGGCGGTCTGCACGCCCGCCACCCCCGCGCCCACGATCACAACGCGCCGCGTACGGTCCGGCGCCTGGGAGGACTTGGTCTGCTGGCTCACTCGATCACCTTAAGACGGTGTGTCTCGTCTCTCGCAGCACCGCGCAAGGAGATCTCTGACACAGCGTCACGGTCCGTGTCCGGTGCGCGCTGCCCTTGCGGGCCGGGCGGCGCTCCCTTACGGCACCTCACGGGCCCGTACTACCCTGGCGGGCAAACGTACTCGCGGGAGCCCGGACGCACCGGGCTGAGAGGGAGGCTGCGGCGGCCTCCGACCGTACGAACCTGATCCGGGTCATGCCGGCGAAGGGAGGGGCCCAATGTCCGTGCTGCCGACGCAGTCCACACATCCGCCCACACCACCAGAAGACCGACCATCCGCCCGTCCCTCGTGCGAGGGCGGACCGGCCCCCGACGTCCTGGTCATCGGGGGCGGCATCATCGGCCTGGTCACCGCCTGGCGCGCGGCCCAGCGCGGGCTGCGCACAGCGGTCGCCGACCCCGAACCGGGCGGCGGCGCGGCCCAGGTGGCGGCCGGCATGCTGGCCGCCGTCACCGAGCTCCACTACGGCGAGCACACCCTGCTCGGCCTCAACCTCGCCTCCGCCGAGCGCTATCCGGCCTTCGCCGCCGAACTGGAGGAGGTCAGCGGACAGGACCTGGGCTACCGGCAGTGCGGCACCCTGGCCGTCGCGCTGGACACCGACGACCGGGCCCATCTGCGCGAACTGCACGCCCTGCAGAGCCGCTCGGGCCTGGATACGCAGTGGCTCAGCGGGCGCGAGTGCCGCCGTCTGGAGCCCATGCTCGCGCCCGGTGTGCGCGGCGGGCTGCGGGTCGACGGCGACCACCAGGTCGATCCGCGCCGCCTGGCCAAGGCGCTGCTGAGCGCCTGCGAACGGGCCGGTGTCGTCTTCCACCGGGCCCGCGCCGCGCGCCTGACGGTGAGCGGCGAGCGGGCCACCGGGGCCGAACTCGAAGGCGGCGCCCGGATCGTGGCGGGCCAGGTCGTCCTGGCCGCGGGCAGCCTCAGCGGCCGGCTGGCCGGGGTGCCCGAGCACGTGCTGCCCCCCGTCCGCCCCGTCAAGGGACAGATCCTGCGGCTGCGGGTGCCCGCCGCCTTCTCCCGGTCCGCGCCGTTCCTGTCCAGGACCGTACGGGCGGTGGTACGCGGCGGCCCGGTCTATCTGGTGCCGCGCGAGAACGGCGAGCTGGTGCTCGGCGCCACCAGCGAGGAGCTGGGCTGGGACACCACCGTAACCGCGGGCGGGGTCTACGAACTCCTGCGGGACGCGCACGAGTTGGTGCCCGGCATCACCGAGCTGCCGCTCGTGGAGACCCGCGCCGGGCTGCGCCCCGGCTCCCCCGACAACGCGCCCCTGCTGGGTCCCACCGCACTGCCCGGCCTCCATCTGGCCACCGGTCACTACCGCAACGGCGTACTGCTCACGCCCGTCACCGGCGACGCGATGGCCGAGGTCCTGACCACCGGCGCGCTGCCGGAGGCCGCCCGCCCCTTCCACGCCCGGCGCTTCGCCCGCGCCGGCGCCCCCGCCCTCCTGGAGCAGCCCGCATGACCGCCACCACCGTGTCCGTCTCCGTCAACGGGGAGCCCCGCCGGTTCCCCGGCGGCCTCACCCTCGACCGGCTCGTCGCCACCTTGAGCACGGCCACCAGCGGCGTGGCCGCCGCCGTCAACGAGGCGGTGGTGCCGCGCAGCCAGTGGCCCTCCACCGCGCTCGGCGACGGCGACCGCGTCGAGGTCCTCACCGCGGTCCAGGGAGGCTGATCCGTACGCCATGGCCGACGATCTGTTCACCCTCGCCGACGTCACCTTCCACTCCCGGCTGATCATGGGCACCGGCGGTGCGCCCAGCCTGGACGTCCTGGAGCGCTCGCTGATCGCCTCCGGTACGGAGCTGACCACCGTCGCCATGCGCCGCCTGGACCCCACCGTCCAGGGCTCGGTGCTCTCCGTCCTGGACCGGCACGGCATCCGCGTCCTGCCCAACACCGCGGGCTGTTTCACCGCGGGCGAGGCGGTCCTCACCGCGCGCCTGGCCCGGGAGGCGCTGGGCACCGACTGGGTCAAGCTCGAGGTCGTCGCCGACGAGCGCACCCTGCTGCCCGACCCCGTCGAACTGCTGGAGGCCGCCGAGACGCTGGTGGACGACGGCTTCACGGTCCTTCCGTACACCAACGACGACCCGGTCCTGGCGCGCAAGCTGGAGGACGTGGGCTGCGCGGCGGTCATGCCGCTGGGCTCGCCCATCGGCTCGGGCCTGGGCATCCGCAATCCGCACAACTTCCAGCTGATCACCGAGCGCGCGGGCGTCCCGGTGATCCTGGACGCGGGCGCGGGCACGGCTTCGGACGCCGCCCTGGCCATGGAGCTGGGCTGCGCCGCGGTGATGCTCGCCTCGGCCGTGACCCGCGCGCAGGAGCCCGTCCTGATGGCGGAGGCCATGCGGCACGCCGTCGAGGCAGGGCGCCTGGCGCAGCGCGCGGGCCGCATCCCGCGCCGCCACTTCGCCGAGGCGTCCTCCCCGACGGACGGCGTGGCCGCGCTGGACCCGGAGCGCCCGGCGTTCTGAGTCCCCGGCCGAGGCGTCCTAGCGCCGCCCGAGTGCCATCAGCGCCGTCTCCGGCGGCGCGGCCGTGATCACCTGGTCGAGCAGGTCCCGCGAGGCCACCAGTGCCTCGATCGACTCGGTGATCCGGTCGCGCTCGCGGTTGAGGTCGGCGACCAGATCGGGGCAGGTCGGTACGAGCCGGTCGCCCTCGTCGCGCAGGCAGGGCAGGACCTGCGCGATGGTGGCGGTGTTCAGCCCGGTGGTCAGCAGCGAGCGGATGCGGCGCACCGTGGCGACATCCCCCTCGCTGTAGTCGCGGTAGCCGCTGGAGAGCCGCTCCGGGTGGAGCAGGTCCTGCTCCTCGTAGTACCGCAGCAGCCGCTCGGACGTACCCGTACGCTGCGCCAGCTCGCCGATCCTCATGCCCTCTCCCCACACCGGTCTCAGCGATCTTTCGTGATCGCTTTGTACTCTTTCACCTCTTGGCGATGACAGACTTCGCACCGCAGAGGATTATTCCTGTCACTGTTCGGCTGCAGTACGGCCGCGGTGGGCCGCGGGGCGTCGGAGCCGGACAAACCTGCTCGTAGACTCGTCTGCCGTGGATACGACCCTTCATGACCCGCTCGTGGGCCAACTGCTCGACGGCCGTTACCGCGTCCAGGCGCGCATCGCCGCCGGCGGCATGGCCACGGTCTACCGGGCCGTGGACACCCGCCTGGACCGGGTGCTGGCACTGAAGGTGATGCATCCCTCCCTGGCCACGGACTCCGCCTTCGTGGACCGCTTCATCCGCGAGGCCAAGTCGGTGGCCCGCCTCTCGCACCCCAACGTGGTCGGCGTCTTCGACCAGGGCACCGACGGCACGTACGTCTATCTCGCGATGGAGTACGTCGCGGGCTGCACCCTGCGCGATGTGCTGCGCGAGCGCGGCGCCCTGCGCCCGCGGGCCGCACTGGACATCCTGGAGCCGATCCTCGCCGCCCTCGGCGCCGCCCACCGCGCCGGTCTGGTGCACCGCGACATGAAGCCGGAGAACGTCCTGATCGGGGACGACGGCCGGGTCAAGGTCGCCGACTTCGGTCTCGTACGCGCCGTGGACACCAACACCACCGCGTCCACCGGCACGGTCCTGGGCACGGTCTCCTACCTGGCGCCCGAGCAGATCGAGTACGGCACCGCCGACACCCGCGCGGACGTCTACGCCTGCGGCGTCGTCCTCTTCGAGATGCTGACGGGCAGCAAGCCGCACACCGGCGGCACCGCGGCGCAGGTCCTCTACCAGCACCTGCACGACGACGTCCCGCCGCCCTCGCAGTACGCGCCGCAGCTGGCGCCCCAGCTGGACGACCTGGTCGCCACCGCCACCGCCCGCTCCCCCGAGCTGCGCCCGCAGGACGCCGTCGCGCTGCTCTCGCAGGCGCGCGCCGCCCGCGCCGAGCTGAGCGACGGGCAGCTGGACGTGGTGCCCCCGCAGGCCAAGCAGGCACCCGAGGGCGGTGCGGAGGAGCGTACGAGCGTCCTGCCGCGCCCCGCCGCCCTGCGGCACGCCCAGCCGCTCCCGCAGGAGGAGCCGCTCAACCGCACCAGCCGCCTGGAGCTGCCCCCGGAGCCCGCCGCCGCGCCCCACGAACACACCACGCGGCTGCGCCCCGCCGCCCGGCGCCGTGCGCCCATGGACCGGCGCCGGAAGATCATCACGATCGTGGCCGCCGTGCTGCTCGTGCTCGGTGCGGGCACCGGCGTCTGGTACATCAGCGCCGGCCAGTTCACCACCGTCCCCGCCGTACTGGACCTGCCGCAGGCCAAGGCAGAGAAGACGCTGCGCGACGAGGGGCTGCGGGTGAAGGTCAAGCGTGACTTCAGCCCCAATGTGGAGCGCGGCCACGTCATGGCCACGGACCCCGAGAACGGCAGCCGTATCCGCAATACGGGCACGGTCACCCTCACCGTCTCCAAGGGGCCGCGGATCGTGCAGCTCCCGGAGCTGGCGGGCACGCCGATAGCCGACGCCAAGCGCAAACTGCGGGATCTGGGCCTGACGCCGGGCACGGAGACCAGGGAGTTCAGCGACGAGGTCGCCAAGGGCTCGGTGATCCGTACGGACCCGGTGGCGGGCAGCAAGCGCCGGCCGGAGACCGCCGTCGCGCTCACCGTCAGCCGCGGGCCCGCGATCAACGTGCCTTCTGTGGTGGGCAGCGACCAGGCGCAGGCCGAAGCGGCGCTGCGCGGCGCCGGATTCGAGGTGAAGATCGCCGAGCAGCAGGTCTTCTCCCCGCACGACCGGGGCAAGGTCGCCCAGCAGGACCCGGCCCAGGGCCAGCTGGGCAAGGGCGACACGGTCACCCTCACGCTCTCCAAGGGCCAGGAGATGGTCGCGGTGCCCGACGTCACGGGCAAGAACGTCGAGGAGGCCAAGAAGGCCCTCACCGACCTCGGTTTCGTGGTCGAGGTGAAAAAGCCGCTGCTGTTCCCCCAGGACACCGTCGACAGCCAGTCGGTCAAGGGCGGCGAGCAGGCGCCGAAGGGCAGCACGGTCACGATCAACCTCAAGGGCGCCCTGTAGCCGTCAGGGGGCTTGGCCCGCCGGGGCGGGCACCTGGCACCCTGGGAGGGTGAGCACTTCCCCGTACCTGCAGCGCGCCCGTGAGCGCAATCCGATCGGCGGCCACGTCCCGGTGGCGGGCGGCCTGGCCAAGGTCGGCATTCCCTACGCCCACGACATCGGCGGCGAGGCCGTGCAGGTCTTCGTCGCCAATCCGCGCGGCTGGGCCACCCCGCCCGGCAGCCCGCAGCAGGACGAGGAGTTCCGGGCGGCCTGCGAGCGGGAGTCGGTTCCCGCGTACATCCACGCCCCGTATCTGATCAACTTCGGCTCCCACAACGCCGGGACCGTCGACAAGTCGGTCCTCTCGCTGCGGCACTCGCTGCGCCGGGGCCGGGAGATCGGCGCGCGGGGCGTGGTGGTGCACACCGGCTCGGCGACCGGCGGGCGCGAGCGCTCCGCCGCCCTCGCGCAGGTACGCGAGCGGATGCGGCCGCTGCTGGACGAACTCACCCATGACGACGACCCGTTCCTGCTGCTGGAGCCGACCGCGGGGCAGGGCGCCTCGCTGTGCTCGCTGGCCGAGGACCTGGGCCCGTACTTCGAGGCGCTGGGCAGCCACGCCAAGCTCGGCGTCTGTCTGGACACCTGCCACGCCTTCGCCGCCGGGCACGACATGGCGGCGCCGGGCGGCATGAAGGCGCTGCTGGACGAGCTGGTCGAGGTCGTGGGCGAGGGCCGGCTCAAGCTGATCCACGCCAATGACTCCAAGGACGTCTGCGGCGCCCACAAGGACAGGCACGAGAACATCGGCGCAGGTCACATCGGTGCGGACCCGTTCGCTGAGCTGTTCACGCACCCGGCGACCGAGGGGGTGCCGTTGACGATCGAGACCCCGGGCGGCAAGGAGGGCCACGCGGCGGACGTGGCCCGCCTCAAGGAGCTGCGGGCGGGCTGAGCCCCCGCCCGCGGCGGCGCGGCGGCGGCAGGGGGCCTACAGCTCCGGGCCGTCGCCCGGTTCCTCCTGGTAGGAGTAGCGCTGTTCCCGCCAGGGGTCGCCCAGGTTGTGGTAGCCGCGCTCCTCCCAGAAGCCGCGGCGGTCCGCCGTCATGTACTCGATGCCGCGGACCCACTTGGGGCCCTTCCAGGCGTACAGATGCGGCACGATCAGCCGCGCGGGGAAGCCGTGTTCGGCGGTGAGCGGCTCACCGGAGCGGTGGGTGGCGAAGATGCACTTCTCGGCGGCGAAGTCCGACAGCTTCAGATTGGAGCTGAAGCCGTATTCGGCCCAGACCATCACATGGGTGGCGTCGGGTGCGGGCGGGGCGAGGTCGAGGATGGTTCGAGAGCGGATCCCGCCCCATTCGGCGCCCAGCATGCTGAATTTCGTGACGCAGTGCATGTCGGCGACGACGGTCTCGTACGGCAGCGCCGTGAATTCCTCGTGCGTCCAGCAGTGCTTGTCCCCGCCTGCCGTGGCGCCGAAAACCCTGAACTCCCAGCGCTCGGGCCGGAACTTCGGCACCGGGCCGTAGTGCGTAACCGGCCATCCCCGCTGCAGTCGCTGCCCCGGAGGCAGCTGGGGATGCTCCGCTTCGCGGCTTTCCGGCTGACCCATGCCCCCATGTTGTCAGACCGGAGGGGGTGCTGATGACCAGGGCGTACGAGATTCGGGCAACTCGTACTAAGCGTGCACTTACTGGACGGCCCGCGCGGAGCGGTGCAAGGATGCGCGGCACCTGCCCAGTTCTCGCGTGGAAGGAGCCCGCTGTTATGCAGGGCGACCCCGAGGTCATCGAATTCCTCAACGAGCAGCTGACCGCCGAGCTGACCGCGATCAACCAGTACTTCCTGCACGCGAAGATGCAGGAGAACAACGGCTGGACCAAGCTCGCGAAGTACACCCGGGCCGAGTCGATCGACGAGATGAAGCATGCGGAGGTCCTGACCGACCGCATTCTCTTCCTGGACGGTCTGCCCAACTACCAGCGGCTCTTCCACGTCCGTGTCGGCCAGAGCGTCACCGAGATGTTCCAGGCCGACCGGCAGATCGAGGCCGAGGCGATCGACCGGCTCAAGCGCGGCATCGAGGTCATGCGGGCCAAGGGCGACATCACCTCGGCCAACATCTTCGAGTCGATCCTGGAGGACGAGGAGCACCACATCGACTACCTCGACACCCAGCTGGAGCTGGTCGAGAAGCTCGGTGAGCCGCTCTACATCGCCCAGCTGATCGAGCAGCCGGAGGGCTGAGCCGCCGCCTGCGCCCTGCGCGGAGGATCGTTACGCCACCTCCGGCGGGCTCTGCGCACGCCCTGCCTTACGCCGCTTCCGCCACCGCTTCGACGGCCACCTCGGCGACCAGCGGCTCGGGGGCACCCTTCTCGATGAGTTCCCTGCGCGGGCACGCACCACGGCCGAGCAGCGCCTGTATGCGGCGCACACAGCTGCCGCAGTCGGTGCCGGCCTTGCTCTCGGAGGCGATCTGGCGCGGGGTGCAGGCGCCGGCGGCCGCGTGGTCACGGACCTGCTGCTCGGTGATGCCGAAGCAGGAGCAGACGTACACGCGGTTCACCTCCATCGATCGATTCCGCAGTGAGGTTACCCTAACCTTACCCGCCGCGGAAGGCGCGTAACAACGGCAGTGGGGCACGGATCCTGTGATCCGTGCC
>NZ_JBSIBZ010000124.1:0-21290 GCF_058245575.1 Streptomyces sp. UF-297
GGGCCACGGCGGCTGACCAGCAGCAGGCTCCGCACCCCGTGCTCGGTCACCAGGTGCCGGGCCACCGTACGGCCCAGACCGCCGGTGCCGCCGGTGATCAGGACCGTGCCGGAGGCGTCCCAGCTCATCGCCTGCTGGGACTGCGTCCGGGCCAGCCGGGCCGCCAGCACCTCGTCCCCGCGCACCAGCAGTTCGGGTTCGTCGGTCGCGAGCGCCTGCGGCAGCACCGTCGCATCGGCGTCCTCGTCCAGGTCCACCAGGCCGAAGCGGCCCGGGTTCTCCGACTGCGCCGAGCGCACCAGGCCCCACACCGCCGCACCCGCGAGATCCGCACCGGACACCGCCCCGCGCGTGACGAACACCAGGCGCGAGGCGGCGAACCGCTCGTCCGCCAGCCACGACTGCGCCATCTCCAACGCCCAGGCGGTCGCGGCGTGTACGGCCTCTACCATCCCGGCGGCGCCGGCGGGCGGCGCGACCAGGATGGTTCCGGGCACGGCCGCCTCCGTCGGGGACTCCAGTTCCGCGAAGGTCCGCGACGGCTCGCCCTCCGGACCGGTGCCGAGTTCCGCCCGCTCGTCCGTGAGCGGTACGGAGACCCAGTCGACCTTGTAGAGGGCGTCGCGGTCGGCTGTCCGCAGCTGCCCGGCCGAGATCGGACGGACCACCAGCGACGCCACCGAGGCGACCGGCGCACCGGTCGAGTCCGCGATCGCGAGGGACATGGCGTCGCCCGCGCCCTGGATACGGACGCGAAGGTGCGAGGCGCCGGACGCGTGCAGGGACACTCCGGTCCACGAGAACGGGACTCCGCCCGCTTCCGCGCCGCTCAGCGACGCCGCGTGCAGCGCGGCGTCGAAGAGCGCGGGGTGCAGGCCGTAGGCGTCGCCGTCCATGCCCTCGGGGAGCCCGACCTCGGCGTAGAGGTCCTCGCCGAGCTTCCAGGCCGCCTGAAGGCCCTGGAAGGCCGGGCCGTACGTGAGTCCGGCATCGGCGAGTTCGTCGTAGCAGGCCGCCACGTCCACGGGCTCCGCGCCCTTGGGGGGCCATACGGCGGCGTCGAAGGTGGTCGCTTCGGCTCCGGTGGCCACCGCGCCGTTGGCGTGCAGCGTCCACGGGCCCTCGCCCGCACGCGCATGCACCGACACCGGGCGACGGCCCGCATCGTCCGGCTCCCCCAGCCACACCTGCACCTGCACACCGCTGCCCGAGTTGGGCAGCACGAGCGGCGCGGCGAGCGTCAGCTCCTCCAGCAGGTCACAGCCGACCTCGTCGGCCGCCCGCAGCACCAGCTCCACCAGCGCCGTGCCCGGCACCAGAACGGAACCCAGCACCACATGGTCCGCCAGCCACGGATGCGAGGACACCGACAGCCGACCGGTGAACAACAGCCCACCCGAGCCCGCCAGTTCCACCGCAGCACCCAACAACGGATGCCCGGCCGACCCCAGACCAGCGGACCGCACATCGCCCGCGCGCAGCGCCCCGCCCGACGGCCAGAACCGCTCGTGCTGGAACGCGTACGTCGGCAGATCCACCCACCGCGCACCCGAACCCGCGAACAGCGCCGCCCAGTCCACGCCCGCACCCTGGACATACAGCCGTGCCAGGGCGCCCAGCAGCGTCGCCTCCTCGGGCCGGTCCGCGCGCAGTACGGGGGCGAGTACGGCCTCGTCCGGTGCCGACTCCCGGGCCATTGCCGACAGCACACCGTCCGGGCCGAGTTCGAGGAAGCGCGTCGCGCCTTCCGCCCGCAGAGCCTGAATCCCGTCCGCGAAACGCACCGCCTCGCGCACGTGCCGGGCCCAGTAGTCGGCGTGGGCGAGCTGGTCGGGCTCGGCGAGGCGGCCCGTCAGGTTCGATACGACGGGGATCGTCGGCGTGCCGAAGGACAGCCGTGCCACCACCGTGCGGAATTCCTCCAGCATCGGTTCCATCAGCGGCGAGTGGAAGGCGTGCGACACCCGCAGCCTGCTGGTCTTGCGGCCCTCCCCCTCGAAGTGCGCCGCGATGGCGAGTACGGCGTCCTCGGTGCCGGATATCACGACCGACGACGGGCCGTTGACCGCGGCGATCGAGACGCCGTCCGCCAGGTGCACAAGGACCTCGTCCTCCGTGGCCTGGATCGCCACCATGGCGCCGCCGGTGGGGAGTTGCTGCATCAGCCGGCCCCGGGCCGCCACCAGCGCGCAGGCGTCCGGGAGGGAGAAGACGCCCGCCACGTGTGCCGCGGCGACTTCACCGATCGAATGCCCGGCCACGAAGTCCGCGCGCACGCCCCACGACTCCGCCAGCCGGTACAGCGCCACCTCGATTGCGAACAGTCCGGCCTGGGCGTACGCGGTCTGGTTCAGCAGCTCCGCGTCCTCGCCCCAGACGACGTCCCGCAGGGGGCGGTCCAGGTGCTCGTCCAAGGCGGCGCAGACCGCGTCGAAGGCCTCCGCGAACACCGGGTGACGGCCGTACAACTCCCGGCCCATGCCCAGGCGTTGCGAGCCCTGGCCCGAGAACAGGAACGCCGTCTTCCCCGCACCGGCCGAGCCTTCCGCCAGACCGGCGTCGGCCTCGCCCACCGCGAGTGCGGACAGGGCCCGCACCAGGGCGTCGCGGTTCTCGCCCCACACCACGGCGCGGTGGGTGAAGCGCGACCGCCCCGTCACCAGCGCGTGGCCGATGTCCCGCGCGGACAGCTCGTCGTGCCCGGCCACCAAGGACAGCAGGCGGGCCGCCTGGCCGCGCAGCGCGGCCGGGTTCCTGGCGGAGAGCACCCACGGCAGCGCGCCGGGCTCGTCCTCGGCGGTGTCCGGTGCGGCGTCGGCCGCGAGCGGCTCGGGCTGCTCCAGGATCACATGCGCGTTCGTACCGCTGACGCCGAAGGAGGAGACGCCCGCGCGGCGCGGCCCGTCCCCCTGCGGCCACTCGGCCGGGGACGTCAGCAGCTCCACGGCGCCGGCGCTCCAGTCCACGTGCGTCGACGGCTCATCGACGTGCAGCGTCCGCGGGAGCACTCCGTGGCGCATCGCCAGCACCATCTTGATGACGCCCGCGACACCCGAAGCCGCTTGTGCGTGACCGATGTTGGACTTCACCGAGCCCAGCAGCAGCGGCCGGTCCTCCGTGCGGCCCTGACCGTAGGTGGCCAGCAGCGCCTGCGCCTCGATCGGGTCGCCCAGCGTCGTACCCGTACCGTGCGCCTCCACCGCGTCCACATCGGCCGCCGACAGACCGGCACTGGCCAGCGCCTGCCGGATCACCCGCTGCTGCGAGGGACCGTTCGGCGCCGTCAGGCCGTTGGACGCGCCGTCCTGGTTGACCGCGGAACCACGGACCACGGCCAGGACCCGGTGCCCGTTGCGGCGCGCGTCCGACAGGCGCTCCAGTACGAGCATGCCGACGCCCTCGCCCCAGCCGACGCCGTCCGCCGCATCGGCGAAGGCCTTGCACCGGCCGTCCGCCGACAGTCCCCGCTGCCGCGAGAAGTCCACGAACGTCGTCGGCGTCGACATCACCGTCACACCGCCCGCCATGGCCAGCGAGCACTCGCCGGACCGCAGCGCCTGCGCGGCCAGGTGCAGGGCCACCAGCGACGACGAGCACGCCGTGTCGACCGTGACCGCCGGGCCTTCGAAGCCGAAGGTGTAGGAGACCCGGCCGGAGGCGATGCTGGCCGCGCTGCCGTTGCCCCGGTAGCCCTCGTACTGGTCGCCGACCATGATCTCGCTGTAGTCGGTGTACATCACGCCCGCGAAGACGCCCGTCCGGCTGCCCCGCAGCGACGCCGGGTCGATGCCCGCCCGCTCCAGCGCCTCCCAGGTCGTCTCCAGCAGCAGCCGCTGCTGCGAGTCCGTCGCCAGCGCCTCCCGGGGGCTCATCCCGAAGAACTCGGGGTCGAAGTCGCCCGCCTCGTGCAGGAACCCACCGGAGCGGGTGTAGGAGGTGCCGAGCACTTCGGGGTCGGGGTTGTAGAGCGACTCCAGGTCCCAGCCACGGTCGGCCGGGAAGTCGGAGACGGCGTCCACGCCGTCGGACACCAGCCGCCACAGGTCCTCGGGCGAGGCGACCCCGCCCGGGTAGCGGCAGCTCATCCCGACAATGACGACCGGATCGTCGGCCGTCGCCACCGGCATCCGCGTCGACGGCTCCGCTTCCGCCGCTTCCCGCGCGCCGAACAGCTCGTCCAGCAGGTAGCCGACCAGCGTGCCCGCCGTGGGGTAGTCGAAGACGGCGGTGGCCGAAAGGCGCATGCCGGTCGCCTTGTTGATCCGGTTGCGCAGCTCGACGGCGGTCAGCGAGTCGAAGCCGAGGTCCTGGAAGGCCCGGTCCGGGTCGACGGTCTCCGGGCTCGCATGGCCCAGGACCACCGCGATCTGACCGCGTACCAAGTCCAGCAGTGCCTCGCGCCGTTCCGCCGTGCCCAGTCCGGACAGGCGCCCCACCAGGCCGGCGACCGCGGCCGAGCCGGCGACCGCCGAGCGCCGGGCGCGGGTCCTGATCAGGCCGCGCAGCAGCGGGGGAATGTCTCCCTGTTCCCGGAGTACGGCCAGGTCCAGGCGGATGGGGAGGACCAGCGCGTCGTCGGCGGCCAGCGCGGCGTCGAAGAGCGCGGCGCCCTGTGCCGGGGTGAGTTCGGGCATTCCCGAGCGGGCGATGCGCTGGAGGTCGGCGTCCGACAGGGTGCCGGTCATGCCGCCGTCCTGGGACCAGGGGCCCCACGCCAGCGACGTGGCCGGGAGCCCTTGTGCCCGGCGGTGGTGCGCCAGCGCGTCCAAGAAGGTGTTGCCGGCCGCGTAGTTGCCCTGACCGGCGCTGCCCAGGACGCCCGAGGCCGACGAGAAGACGGCGAACGCGCCGAGTTCCAGGTCCTTGGTGGCCTCGTGCAGGTTCCAGGCCGCATCGACCTTGGGCCGCAGGACCGCCGACAGGCGCTCCGCCGTCAGCGATCCCACCACGCCGTCGTCCAGGACACCCGCCGTATGCACGACAGCGCTGATCCGGTGCCGGGAGACCAGTTGGGCCACGGCGGCGCTGTCGGTGACATCGCACGCCTCGACGCTCGCTTCGGCGCCGCTCTGCCGCAGTTCGGCCACCAGTTCCTCGACGCCCTCGGCGGCCGGGCCGCGACGGCTGACCAGCAGCAGGCTGCGCACCCCGTGCTCGGCCACCAGGTGACGTGCCATCACCCGTCCCAGGCCACCCGTGCCGCCGGTGATCAGGACCGTGCCGTCCCCGTCCCAGACAGGGGTGCTCCGGGGCCGCGTCTGTGCCCGGTCCAGCCGGGCCGCCAGCACCTCGCCGCCGCGCAGCACCAGCTGCGGCTCGTCCGAGGCCAGGGCCCGTGGCAGCACCGCCGCATCGGCGTCGGCGCCGAGTTCCACCAGGCCGAACCGGCCCGGGTTCTCCGACTGCGCCGAGCGCACCAGACCCCACAGGGCGGCGCCGGTGAGATCCCCGCCGTCCACCGCCCCGCGTGTGACGAACACCAGGCGCGAGTCCGCGAACCGCTCGTCCGCCAGCCAGGCCTGGACCAGGTCCAGCGCCCGGGCGGCGGTGGCGTGCGTCGCCTCCACCACGTCGCCGCGACCGGCGTCCACCGGTACCAGCACCGCGCCCGGCACCCGGCCGGCCCCGGCCAGGGCCGCCAGGTCCGGATAGCTCTCGAACGGCGCGCCGGGAAGGGAGCCGAGCATCCCCACGGACAGCGCGGCGCCGGCCGAGGGCAGGCGTACGGGGGTCCACTGCACGCGGAACAGCGCGTCGCGCCCGGCCGGGCTCGCGCTGCCTTCCAGCTGGTCGGCGGAGACCGCCCGCAGGATCAGGGTCCCGATGGAGGCGACGGGCTCGCCCGTGGGGTCGGCCACGTCGACGGACAGCGTGTCGCCGCCGTGCCGGACGATCCGGGCCCGTACGGCAGCGGCGCCGAAGGCGTGGAGGGAGACGTCCTCCCAGGAGAAGGGGAGGACGCCGCGGTCCAGTCCGTCGAGGGCGCAGGTGTGCAGGACCGCGTCGAGCAGCGCCGGGTGCAGACCGTACGCGGGCGCTGCGTCCTGGGCGGCGTCGGGCAGGGCGACCTCGGCGAACACCTCGTCGCCTCGGCGCCACGCGGCCCGCAGGCCCTGGAAGTGCGGCCCGTAGTCGAATCCGCTCGCGGCCAGGTCCGGGTAGAGGCCGCTCAGGTCGACGGCCTCGGCGCCGGCCGGCGGCCAGGACTCCGCGGGGAAGTCGTAGCCGGAGCCGGCCGCCCGCTCCCCCGTCACGAGGACGGCGGTGGCGTGCTGGACCCACGGCCGGTCGCCGTCGCCCTCCGGCCGGGAGCGCACGCTCAGGGCCCGGCTGCCGGACTCGTCGGCGGGTCCGGCGTGCAACTGCAGCTGCACGCCGCCGTGTTCGGGCAGGACGAGCGGTGCGGCCAGGGTGAGTTCGTCGATCCGGTCGCAGCCCGCCTCGTCGGCGGCGCGGACGGCCAGTTCGACGAAGGCCGTACCCGGGAACAGCACCGAGCCCATCACCTTGTGGTCGGCCAGCCACGGGTGCGACTGGAGCGACAGACGGGTGGTGAACAACAGGCCGTCGCCGTCGGACAGTTCCACCGCCGCGCTCAGCAGCGGGTGCCCGGCCGCGTCCAGACCGGCCGCACTGATGTCCCCGATACTGGTGGGACCGGTGGTGAGCCAGTACCGCTGGTGCTGGAAGGCGTACGTCGGCAGGTCGAGGACGCGCACGTCGGTGCCGGTGAAGAAGGCGGCCCAGTCGATCGCGGAGCCCCGCACGGACAGCTGTGACAGAGCGGCGAGGAGCGTCGTCTCCTCCGGACCGTTCTTGCGCAGGGCGGGGACGACCGCGCTCTCCTCCGGCAGCGACTCACGGGCCAGGGCCGAGAGGGTGCCGTCGGGGCCCAGCTCCAAGAAGCGCGTCACGCCTTCCTCGTGCAGGGCGCGTATCCCGTCGGCGAACCGTACGGCTTCGCGGACGTGGGTGACCCAGTAGTCGGGGGTGCGCAGCTGGTCCGGGGTGGCCGGGGAGCCGGTCACGTTCGAGATGACGGTGAGGTGCGGCTCGCCGTACGTCAGGCGCTCGGCGACGGCGCGGAAGTCGGCGAGCATCGCATCCATGAGCGGCGAGTGGAAGGCGTGCGAGACCCGCAGCCGGCCGGTCTTGCGCCCCTCCTGCTCGAAGTGCGCCCGGATCGCCTCGACGGCGGCCTCGGCACCGGAGACCACGACGGACGACGGGCCGTTGACGGCCGCGATCGCGACGTCCTCGGTCAGCCGGGGGCGGACCTCGTCCTCGGTGGCCCGGATCGCCGCCATCGCCCCGCCGGCGGGCAGCGCCTGCATGAGCCGGCCGCGTGCCGCCACCAGGGCGCAGGCGTCGGCCAGCGAGAACACGCCGGCCACCTGCGCGGCGGCGATCTCGCCGACCGAGTGCCCGGCCACGTACTGCGGCCGCACGCCCCAGGATTCCACCAGCCGGAACAGGGCGACCTCGACGGCGAACAGCGCGGCCTGGGCATAGGCCGTCTGGTTCAGCAGTTCCGCGTCCTCGCCCCAGACGACGTCGCGCAGCGGGCGGTCCAGGTGCTCGTCCAGCCCCGCGCACACCGCGTCGAAGGCCTCCGCGAAGACCGGGTGACGGCCGTACAACTCCCGTCCCATGCCCAGGCGTTGCGAGCCCTGGCCGGAGAAGAGGACGGCGTCCTTGCCGTCGTGCGCGGTGCCGGTGGTCAGGGCGGGGTCGGTGTCGCCCGCGGCCAGGGCGGCCAGCGCGCGTACCGCGGCGTCGTGGCTGTCGGCCGCGACGGCCGCGCGGCAGGGGAAGGCCGTGCGGTTCGCCAGCGTGTACGCGATGTCCGCGAGGCGCGATGCGGGGGCGCGGTCGAGGTGGGAGAGCAGCCGGGCCGCCTGGGCCTGCAGGGCGCTGTCGTTCTTCGCGGACAGCAGCAGGGGCACCGCCACCTCGGGGGCGGCAAGCGGCGCCGCGGACTCGGCGAGGTCGGCGGGCCCGGGCTGCTCCAGGATCACGTGCGCATTGGTGCCGCTGACCCCGAACGCGGAGACCGCGGCACGCCGCGGGCGGTCCGTGGCGGGCCAGTGCGCCGGCTCGGTGAGCAGTTCGACGGCGCCGGAGCTCCAGTCGACGTGCGGGGTGGGCTCGTCCACGTTCAGGGTCTGCGGCAGCACACCGTGCCGCATCGCCAAGATCATCTTCAGCACACCGGCCGCGCCGGCGGCGGCCTGGGTGTGCCCGAGGTTGGACTTCAGCGTTCCCAGCAGCAGCGGCCGGTCCTGCGGCCGCTCCTGTCCGTAGGTGGCGAGCAGGGCCTGGGCCTCGATGGGGTCGCCCAGCCTCGTGCCCGTACCGTGCGCCTCGACGAAGTCGACGTCGGAGGCGGCCACATTGGCGTTGGCGAGGGCCTGGCGGATGACGCGCTGCTGCGAGGGGCCGTTGGGCGCGCTCAGACCGTTGGACGCGCCGTCCTGGTTGACCGCCGAGCCGCGCACGAGGGCGAGCACCTGGTGCCCGTTGCGCCGGGCGTCCGAGAGCCGCTCCACGAGCAGCAGTGCGGCCCCCTCGCTCCAGCAGGCGCCGTCGGCCGCCGCCGCGAACGGCTTGCAGCGGCCGTCCTCCGACAGTCCCCGCTGCCGCGAGAACTCCACGAACGTCGTCGGCGTCGACATCACCGTCACACCGCCGGCGAGCGCCAGCGAGCACTCGCCCGACCGCAGCGACTGCACCGCCATGTGCAGGGCCACCAGCGACGACGAGCACGCCGTGTCCACCGTGACCGCCGGGCCTTCGAAACCGAACGTGTACGACACCCGGCCGGAGATCACGCTCGTCGAGTTGCCGGTGAGCGCGTGGGCGGAGACGTCGTCCTGGGCCGCGTCCACCAGCGCGCGGTAGTCGTGGGTGTTGCTGCCCGCGAAGACGCCGGTGCTGCTGCCCCGCAGGGACTCCGGGGCGATGCCGGCCCGTTCGAAGAGCTCCCAGGAGGTCTCCAGCAGCAGCCGCTGCTGGGGGTCCATGGCGAGGGCCTCGCGCGGCGAGATGCCGAAGAAGTCCGCGTCGAACCCCGCCACATCGTCGAGGAAGCCGCCGCCGCGCGCGTAGGTCGTGCCCGGGTGGTCGGGGTCGGGGTGGTAGAGCCGGCCGAGGTCCCAGCCCCGGTCGTCGGGGAGCGGGGAGATGACGTCCTTCCCCTCGGACAGCAGCTGCCAGAGGGCTTCCGGCGAGCCCACCCCGCCGGGGAACCGGCAGGCCATGCCCACGATCGCCACCGGCTCGTCGAGGAGGACGGCCGTGCGTTCCTCAGCGGCCGCGGGTCCGGCCGTGCCCAGGATCTCCGAGCGCAGGTACGCGGCGACCGCGGTGGGCGTGGGGTGGTCGAACAGCAGGGTGGCGGGCAGCCGCAGGCCCGTCGCGGCGGACAGGCGGTTGCGCAGTTCGACGGCCATCAGCGAGTCGAAGCCCACGTCCCTGAAGGCCCGCCGGGCCTCGACGGTGTCCGCCGAATCGAGTCCGAGGGTCTTCGCGGCCTCCTCCTGGACCGCCTGCAGCAGCGCCCGCTCCTGCTCGGCGGCGGGCAGCGCGGCGAGCCGGGCGCCCAGCGGGGAGCGCTCCTCGCGCGGGGCGGCGTCGGCGACGGCGGCGAGGGCGTGGCGGGCCTCGGGCAGGTCGGCGAGCAGGGGGCTGGGGCGGACGGCGGTCAGGGCGGGGGCGTACGCCGTCCAGTCCACGTCGGCCACGGTCACGTTCGCCAGGCCCTGGGCCAGGGCCTGGCGGAGGGCGGCGAGGGCGGAGGCCGGGGCCATGGGGAGCAGTCCGTCGCGGCTCACCCGGTCGGCGACGCCGCTGTCCGTCGCCATGCCGAGGTCTTCCCAGGGGCCCCAGGCCGCCGAGGTGGCCGGCAGTCCGTGCGTGCGCCGGTGTTCGGCGAGGGCGTCCAGGAAGGTGTTGGCGGCGCTGTAGTTGGCCTGGCCGGCATTGCCCAGGGACCCAGCGACCGAGGAGAACAGCACGAACATCTCCAGGTCGAGGTCCTGGGTGAGCTCGTGCAGGTTCAGGGCGGCGGTGGCCTTGGGGCGCAGTACGGTCTCGAAGCGTTCGGGGGTGAGCGCGTCGAGCATGCCCGCGTCCATGACGCCGGCGGCGTGCACGACGCCGGTCAGGGGCGTCTCCTGCGGGATGTCGGCGAGGACGGCCGCCAGCGCGTCGCGGTCGGCGGCGTCGCAGGCGACGACGGTGACCCGGGTTCCGCGTTCGGTGAGTTGGGCCGCGAGCTCGGGTGCGCCGGGAGCTTGGAGGCCCCGGCGGCTGGTGAGCACCAGGTGCTCGGCGCCGGCGTCGGCGAGCCAGTGCGCGAGCTGTGTGCCGAGCGCGCCGGTGCCGCCGGTGATCAGGACCGTGCCGTGCGCGGTCCACTCGGCGCCGCTGTCGCCGCCGGGCGCGATCCGGGCCAGGCGGCGGGCGAAGGTCCCGGCGGGCCGGATCGCGGCCTGGTCCTCGCGCCCGGCGAGCACACCGAGGAGCCCGGAGGCGGCCCGGGTGTCCGGGTTCTCGGGGAGGTCGACGAGGCCGCCCCAGATCTGCGGGAGCTCCAGTGCGGCCACCCGGCCGAGGCCCCACACCTGTGCCTGTACGGGGCTGGTGAGCGCGTCCCGGTCGTCGACGGCGACGGCGCCGCGGGTCGCGCACCACAGCGGGATCTGCCGGCCGGAGGACTCCAGGGCGCGCAGCAGGGCGGTGGTGGCGGCCAGGCCGCGCGGCACGGACGTCAGGTCGGGGTGCGGCCGTTCGTCCAGGGCCAGCAGCGAGAGCACACCGTCGATGGGGCCGTCGGGCCAGGTGACGGGCTCGGACGGGTCGCCGGTGCCGGGCAGTTCGAGCAGTTCGGTGCCCAGGCCCTGGGCGCGCAGGGCGTCCAGGAGCCGGACGGTCCACGGGTCGTCGGCGCCGCCCTCGGGCAGCGCGATCACCCAAGTGCCGTTGGCAAAGGCGCCGTTGGGGGTGGTGAAGGGGGTCCACTGGGCCCGGTAGCTCCAGCGGTCCGCCACCGCCTGGGTGCGGCGCTGCTTGCGCCAGGCGGAGAGCGTGGGCAGGAGGCTGCCGAGCGAGTCGGCCTCGCTGCCGTCGATGGCCAGGACCGCCGAGAGCCCTTCCAGGTCCTCGCGTTCGACGGCCTCCCAGAATCCGGCCTCACCGGCCTCGGCGACGGCCGGTGCGCCGTCGGCCGCCGCGGCGGAGTCCAGCCAGAACCACCGGCGCTGGAAGGCGTAGGTCGGCAGCTCGACGCGGGCGGCGCCGAGCGTGCCGAGGCAGGCGCGCCAGTCGACGGGGACGCCGTGCGCGAACGCGGTGGCGACGCCTTCGGTGAGGGCCTGGACCTCGGGGTGGCCGCCGCGCGACAGGGACAGCAGCAGGGGCTGTTCGAGGGTGGTCAGGGAGTCCTGGACCATCGCGGTGAGCACGCTGGTGGGGGCGAGTTCCACGAACGCGGTGACGCCCTCGGCTTCGAGGGTGCGTACGGCGGTGCAGAAGCGCACGCCCTCGCGGATCTCCCGGACCCAGTAGTCGGGGGTGCGCAGGTCCTCACCGGTGGCCAGCTCCCCGGTGAGGGTGGAGACCACGGGGATGCGGGGGGCGTGGTACTCCAGGGTCTCGGCGACGCTCCGGAAGTCCTCCAGCATGCCGTCCATGCGCGGGCAGTGGGAGGCGATGCTCACCCTGATCCGCTTGACGCGGCGCCCCTGGGCCTCCCAGTGGGCGACGACCTCGGCGACGACGTCCTCGTCGCCGGAGACGACCTGGGCCTCGGGCCCGTTGACCGCGGCGAGGGTGGCGCGGTCCTCGTTGCCGGCCAGACAAGCGCGGATCTCGTCCTCGGTGGCCTGGATCGCCACCATGGCGCCGCCTTCGGGCAGCGCGTGCATGAGGACGCCACGGGCCGTGACCAGCCGGGCGGCGTCCTTCAGGGAGAGGATGCCGGACACATGGGCGGCGGTGATCTCGCCGACGGAGTGACCGGCGACGAACTGCGGGGTCACGCCCCAGGATTCGACGAGGCGGAACAGGGCGGTCGCGAAGGCGAAGAGCGCGGGCTGGGTGTAGTCGGTCCGGTCCAGCAGGGCGGCCTCGTCGGTGCCCTCCTGGGCGAAGACGATGTCGCGCAGCGGCCGCTCCAGGTACGGGTCGCACTCGGCGCAGGCCGCGTCGAAGGCCTCGGCGAACACGGGGTAGGCGGCGTGCAGTTCGCGCCCCATGCCCAGGCGCTGGGGGCCCTGTCCGGTGAAGAGGAACGCGGCCGGCGCCTTGGCGGCGACGCCGGTCACCGAGCCGGATGCGGTCCGGCCTTCGGCGAGGGCGTCCAGGCCGCGCAGGAAGGCGTCGCGGTCACCGGCGACGACGGCCGCGCGGTGGTCCATGAGGGCCCGGGTGGCCACCAACGAGTGGGCGACATCGGCCGGTTCGAGGTCGGTACGGGCCCGGACGTGGCGGGCGAGCAGCCCGGCCTGGGCGCGCAGGGCGTCGTCGCTGCGCGCGGACAGGAGCCAGGGCAGCGCGCCGGGCCGGGCGGCCGGCGCGGGCTCGGGTGCGGCTGCGTCTTGTCCGTCCTCGCGCGCGGGTGCCTGTTCCAGGATGACGTGGGCGTTGGTGCCGCTGATGCCGAAGGAGGAGACGGCGGCGCGGCGCGGGCGGTCCGCCGTGGGCCAGGGCTCGGCCTCGGCCAGGAGCCTGGCCTCACCCTCGCTCCAGTCGGCGTGCGGGGTGGGCTCGTCCTGGTGCAGGGTGCGGGGCAGCTCGCCGTGCCGCATCGCCAGGACCATCTTCATGACGCCGGCGATGCCCGCGGCGGCCTGGGTGTGGCCGATGTTGGACTTCATGGAGCCGATGAGCACGGGCCGTTCGGCGGGGCGCTGCTGCCCGTACGTGGCGAGCAGGGCCTGGGCCTCGATGGGGTCGCCGAGCCTGGTGCCGGTGCCGTGGGCCTCCACCGCGTCGACGTCGGCGGCGGCGAGCGCGGCGTCGGCCAGCGCCTGGCGGATGACGCGCTGCTGGGAGGGGCCGTTGGGGGCGGTGAGCCCGTTGGACGCGCCGTCCTGGTTGACGGCCGAGCCCTTGAGCACCGCGAGCACGGGGTGGCCGTTGCGCACCGCGTCGGAGAGCCGCTCGGCGACCAGCAGTCCCACGCCCTCGCCCCAGGCGGTGCCGTCGGCGCCGGCCGCGAAGGGCTTGCAGCGGCTGTCGGGGGCCAGTCCGCGCTGGCGGGCGAAGTCCACGAACATCTGCGGGGTGGACATCACGGTCGCGCCGCCCACCAGAGCCAGGTCGCATTCGCCGCGCCGCAGCGACTGCGCCGCCAGGTGCAGGGCGACCAGCGACGACGAGCAGGCCGTGTCCACGGTCAGGGCGGGGCCTTCGAGGCCCAGGACGTAGGAGATCCGGCCGGAGGCGATGCTGATGAGGTTGCCGGTCAGCAGGTGCCCGCCGGTCTCCTCCGTCCGCCCCGCGCCGTCCGCGTCGTACCCGCCGTGCGTGGCGCCGACGAACGCCCCGGTGCGGCTGCCCGCGAGGGACTCCGGGTCGATGCCGGCCCGTTCGACGGCTTCCCACGCGGTCTCCAGCAGCAGCCGCTGCTGGGGGTCCATGGCGAGGGCCTCGCGCGGGGAGATCCCGAAGAAGGAGGGGTCGAACTCGCCCGCGTCGTGCAGGAATCCGCCCTCGCGGGCGTAGGTGGTGCCCTGCTGTGCCGGGTCGGGGTCGTAGAGCCCGTCGAGGTCCCAGCCGCGGTTGCCGGGGAAGGCGGACATCGCGTCGATGCCGCCCCGGAGCAGCTCCCACAGCTCCTCCGGCGAGCGGACTCCGCCGGGGAAGCGGCAGGCCATCGACACGATCGCGATGGGCTCGCGCTGCTTGTGCTCCGTCTCGTCCAACTGCTGGCGAGTCTCGTGGAGGTCTGCGATCGCGCGCTTGAGGTACTCGCGCAGCTTCGCCTCGTTCGACATCAGGATGCCAACCCCTCGTGAAATGCCGGTTCTGGGGCACAGAGCGTCGACACTCACGTCTGACCCACCTTTCACGGTCCATCCTCATCCAGGGCGGACTGCGGGTTTCCCTAGTACTCCGCTCCCCTGGCGGCACAGGAATGCCAGCGCCAACAGCGCACACCACTAAGGGATTTCGGGTCCTTGCGTCACTAGCGTCGCCCGCTTGCGCTGCGTGTGCGCACCCCGCGCACCGCCACGAAGCACCTGCGAAGGGGACCCGTGATGACCTCCGCCCACCGTGAGCTGCCCGCTCTCGACCTCGAACCGCCCGGCTTACTGGAGGTGAGCCCGCTGCTGCGCGAACTGCAGGAGCAGGGGCCGATCTGCCGGGTACGCACCCCCGCCGGGGACGAGGGATGGCTGGTGACCCGCCACGCCGAACTCAGGCAACTGCTGCACGACGAAAGGATCGGCCACTCGCACCCCGACCCCGCGAACGCGGCACAGTACGTAAGGAATCCCTTTCTGGACCTGATGAACACAGAAACCGACGCCGAGGCCGAGCGCCGGACGCACACCGAGTCCCGCCGCCTGCTCGCGCCGATGTTCTCCGCCCGGCGGGTGCGCGAGATGGAGCCGAGGGTGGCGGCGGTCGTGGACGACGTACTCGACACGTTCATCGCCCAGGGACAACCCGCCGATCTGCACGACGGCGTATGCCTGCCGGTCGCGCTCACCGTGCTCTACGACATCATCGGCGTGCCCGCGCACAGCCGCGGACAGCTGGCGGCGCTGCTGTCCCAGATGGCCGTGCTGGACGACCGCGAGAGCGTCGAGGACGGACAGCGCGACCTCTTCGCGTTCGTCGCGGGGCTGGTCGACCAGAAGCGGGACGGGCCCGGCGACGACATCATCACCCGGCTGACCGAGGGCGGACTGTCCGACGAGCGCGTGGCCGTGCTGGCCGTGAGCCTGCTGTTCGCCGGGCTCGACAGCGTCGTCACCATCATGGACCACGGCGTGGTGCTGCTGGCCACCCACCCCGAGCAGCTCGCGGCGGCACTGGCGGACCCCGACCTGATGACACAAGCCGTGGAGGAAGTGCTGCGGGCGGCCAAGGCCGGCGGGTCGATCCTGCCGCGCTACGCCACCGAGGACATCGAGGTCCACGGGGCGTCGATACGGGCCGGGGATCTGGTCCTGTTCGACTTCAGCCTGCCCAACTTCGACGAGCGGGCCTTCGAGGCACCGGAGCGGTTCGACATCACCAGAGCCCCCAACCAGCACCTGACCTTCGCCCACGGCATCTGGCACTGCATCGGCGCACCCCTGGCGCGCATCGAGCTCAAGACGGTCTTCACCCAGCTGTTCACCCGCCTGCCCGGTCTGCGCCCGGCACTGGCGGTGGACGAACTGCGGGAGAAGGACGGCCGGCTGTCCGGCGGGCTCACCGAGCTGCCGGTGACCTGGTAGAGACGAACGCCACGGCGGGCGGCTCCCGGGCCGCCCGCCGTGGCGGGTGTCACTGCGGTGCTGTCACTCCCCGAAGGTCGCGCCGAGCCAGTTGTCCACGATCTCCGCGGCCGCCGGGGCGTCGGCCCGGACGATGGAGAGGTGGTCCGCGTCGAGCTTGACGATCTGGGCGGACGGGATCTTCTTGCTCAGCCCCTCGCCGTCGGCCTCGATGCCGGGGTAGAGCCTCGTCGCCTGGACGCTCAGCACAGGGGCGGTCATCTGCTGGACGTCGATGCTGTTCAGCAGGCGCATCCACCGCCCCATCGCGGACAGGTTGGCGTTGGTGATCCGCACCTGGGAGGCCTCAGCGGACAGGAAGTTCGCCCGCATCAGCCCGCCGTAGTCGATGTCCTCGTGCGACTCATGCCGGATGCTGAGGGTGTCCAGCAGCACCAGGCCCGCGGGCTTGATGCCCCAGGTGCTCTCCAGCAGGCCGGCGGCCGCGTAGGAGAACGACCCGGCGGAGGAGTGCCCGACCAGGACGAAGGGCTCGCCGTCGCTCGCCCGCAGCGCGCTCTCCGCGATCGAGCGGGCCGCGCACTCGGCCGTGGCCGGCTGCGGGTCGCCCGGGGCGAAGCCCACCAGCGGCAGGGCGCTGACGTGCCGCTTCCCCCGGAAGCGGGCGGCGAACCTGGCGTACTCCTGGACACCGCCGTTGGCGGTGGGCGTGCTGATGCAGATCAGCCGCGGGGAGCCGGGGCCCTCGGCGAGGGTGGTCGGCAGCGGCAGGTCCTCCAGCTCCGCCGTGTTCTCAAAGCGCGGGCCGACGCCGCCCATGGCCGACACCAGGCGCTGGGCCTCGGGGATGTTGTCCTCCCTGATGGCGGTGAGGAAGCGCTGCTCCAGCCAGTCGACCTGCTCCCCGGCGGCCGCGCCGGTGAACCCGCCGGCGGAGGCGGTGGCGCCCTGGCCCGGCCGCGCGACGAGTTCACCACCCAGCCAGGTGGCGAGCTTCTCGGGGGTCTTGTTCTCGAAGACCACGGTCGCGGGCAGCTGCAGCCCGGTGGCCGCCGCGAGCCGGTTGCGCAGCTCGACGGAGGTCAGTGAGTCGAAGCCCAGCTCAAGGAACTCCCGGTGGGTCTCCACGCCCTGGGCCGAGGCGTGCCCGAGCACCGCGGCGGCCTCGGTCCGTACGAGATCGACCAGGAAGGCGGTCCGCTCGTCCTCGTTCAGCTCCGCGAGCCGGCCGGCCGAGTCGGCGCTGGCGGCGGCTTTCCCGGCGGCGCGGCGGCGGGAGGTGAACAGGCCGCGCAGTACGGGCGGTACGGGGCCCTGGAGGCGCGTCCGGCCGGAGGTCCGGCCGAGCGCGACGAGGTGGGATGCGTCGCACGCCCCGGCCGCGTCGAACAGCGCCAGGCCCTGCTCGACGGTCAGCGGCTTGGCTCCGTACGAGGCGATCCGCTGCAGATCCCCCTCGGACAGGGCCGCGGTCATGCCGCCGCTCTGGGTCCACGCGCCCCACGCGAGGGACTGCGCGGGCAGGCCGTGGGCCGCACGGCGCCGGGCGAGCGCGTCCAGGAAGACGTTGCCCGCGGCGTAGTTGCCCTGGCCGGGGGCGCCGGTCACGCCCGAGATGGAGGAGTACAGCACGAACGCGGCCAGGTCGAGGCCCTTGGTGGCCTCGTGCAGATGCCAGGCGGCGTCCACCTTCGGGCGCAGTACGGCCGACAGCCGCTCGGGGGTCAGCGAGGTCACCACGCCGTCGTCCAGGACACCGGCCGTGTGGATCACGGCGGTCAGCGGGTGTGCGGCGGGCACCGACGCCACGGCCGCGGCGACCGCCCGGCGGTCGGCCACGTCGCAGGCGAGGAGGGTGATCTCGGCGCCGTGTGCGGCCAGTTCGCCCCGCAGTTCCGCTGCTCCGGGTGCGTCGGGGCCGCTGCGGCTGACCAGCAGCAGGTGGCGTACGCCGCGCTCGCTCACCAGGTGCCGGGCGAGTTCGCGGCCCAGGCCGCCGGTGCCTCCGGTGATCAGGACGGTGCCGTCCGGGTCCCAGGTGCGCGGCATGGTCAGCACCGTCTTGCCGAGGTGCCCGGCGCGGCTGATGCGGCCGAACGCCTCGGGGGCGCGTCGTACGTCCCAGGTGGCCACCGGCAGCGGGCGCAGCGCACCCCGGTCGAACAGCTCCAGCAGCTCGCCGAGCATCTCCCGGGTCCGCTCCGGGCCCGCTTCGGCGAGGTCGACGGCGCGGTAGCGCACCGGGGCGGCGGACTCGGGGGCGCGGGCATCGGTCCTGCCCGCGTCCAGGAAGTGGCCGCCGGGGGCGGTCAGCCTCAGGGCGGCATCGGCGCTCTCACCCGCCAGGGAGTTGAGCACCACGTCCACGCCGCGGCCTTCGGTGACCTCCAGGAATGCCTGCTCGAAGCCGGTGGTGCCGGACGGGGCGAAGTGGTCGCGCGCCACGCCCAGTTCCCGCAGGGTGTCCCACGCGTCCTCGCCGGCCGTGGCGAACACCTCGGCGCCCAGGTGCCGGGCCAGCTGGATCGCCGCTGTGCCCACACCACCGGCGTCGGCGTGCACGAGGACCGACTGGCCCGGCCGCAGGCCGGCGAGGTCCTTCAGGGCGTACAGGGCGGTCAGGAAGGCCAGCGGTACGGAGGCGGCCCGCTCGGGCGACCAGCCGTCGGGGATACGGGTCAGCAGCCGCTCGTCGGCGACGGCCACCGGGCCGAAAGCACCGCAGACCAGTCCCATCACGCGGTCCCCCGGGCGCAGTTGACCCGCCCCGGGTCCGGCCTCGGTCACCACCCCGGCCGCCTCGCCGCCCATCGGCACGGCCTCGCCCGCGTACTCGCCCAGGGCGCTGTGGACGTCGGGGGCGTTCACTCCGGCGGCCAGGACCTGGATACGGACCTGCCCCTCGGTGAGCGGCTCCAGCATCTCCGCGCAGGGCGCGAGCACCAGGTTGTCCAAGCCGCCCGCTGCCGCGCTGTCCAGCCGCCACGGCACCGCGGCGGGCGGCAGCAGTCCCGCGCCGCCGCCCAGGAGAGCCAGCCGGCCCACCCGGACGGCGCCGTCGCGCACGACGAACTGGGCGTCCTCGGTGGCCAGCAGGCCCGGCAGGTCCGCGAGCAGCGCGGCGAGGTCCCCGTCCCCGTCCTCAAGGTCCAGGAGCGCGATGCGTCCCGGATTCTCCGACTGCGCCGAGCGCACCAGTCCCCACACCGCGGCCGCGGCCAGGTCCCTGACGGACTCGCCCTCGTGGGCGGAGACGGCGCCGCGGGTGACGAACACCAGGCGCGCGGTGCCGGACCCCTGCCGCTCCTCCCACTCGTGGAGCAGGCCCAGCACCCGGGCGGTGAGCTCGTGCGCGGCGGCGGGCACATCGTCGCCCGTAGCAAGGACGGGGACCACCACGAGGTCCTCGTCGCCGGTGAGTTCCGCCAGGGAGGCGACCGACGCGCCCACGCCGAGTTCGTCGGTGCCCAGGGACACACAGCGGATGGCGGCGGGCTGCACCTCGGGGGCGGCCACCCAGTCCAGCGACAGCAGCGCGTCGTGCTCCGCGCTGCGCCGCGCGGCCGCCGCACCGGCCAGTTGGCCGCGCAGCACCAGTGCCTCGGCGGACAGTACGGGGGCGCCTTCGACGTCGACGGCCGCGATGGAGACCGAGTCGTCACCGGTGCGCACGACGCGGGCCCGAAGGACCGAGGCCCCGCCGGCGTGCAGCGACACCCCCTGCCAGACGAATGGCATGAGCTGGTCGTCCTCGCCGCCGACACCGGCCATCCGGTGGGTCTGCAGCACCGCGTCCAGCAGCGCGGGGTGGATCCCGAAGGACTCCGCCTCCTGCGCGACCTGGTCCGGCAGGGCGACCTCGACGAACGCCTCGTCCTCGCGCCGCCACACCGAGCGCAGGCCCTGGAAGGCGGGTCCGTACCCGGTCCCGTCGTAGAAGCCCTCCAGATCGACGGCCTCCGCGTCCCGCGGCGGCCAGGCCTGGGAGCCGAAGTCCGCGACCCGCTCCCCGGTGGTCAGGGTGCCGTTGGCGTGCTGGATCCACGGCTGGTCGAAGGCGGCGTCGGAGCGCGAGTGCACCGAGATCGTGCGGGCGCCCGTCTCGTCGGGGGCGCCGACCAGCACCTGGACCTGTGCGGCGCTGTCCTGCGTGAGGACCAGCGGGGCGAGCAGGATGAATTCCTCGACCCGGTCGCAGCCGACCTGGTCCGCGGCGCGCATGGCCAGCTCCAGGAAACCGGCGCCCGGGAAGAGGACGTCGTCGCCGATGGCGTGGTCGGTCAGCCACGGGTACGTCCGCAGCGACAGGCTGCCGGTGAACAGCACCTCACCGGAGTCCGCGAGCGTCAGCGTCGCGCCCAGCAGGGGATGCTGCGCCGGGAGCAGCCCCGCGCCGGTCACATCGCCGGCCGACGCCGCGGGCCTGGGCCAGTACCGCTCGTGCTGGAAGGGGTAGGTGGGCAGGTCCACCCGGCGGGCGCCGGTACCGGCGAACCACGCGGCCCAGTCCACCGCCACCCCTGTGACGTGCAGCCGTGCCAGCGCGCTCAGCAGGGCCGACTCCTCGGGCCGGTCCTTGCGCAGCGCCGCAACGGCGGTCGCGGCCCCGTCCAGGGTGTGCTGCGCCATCGCGGTCAGCACACCGTCGGGGCCCAACTCCAGGAAGACCGAGGCGCCTTCGGCCTCCAGCGCCCGCACACCGTCCGCGAAGCGCACCGTCTCGCGCACATGCCGCACCCAGTAGCCGGGCGAGCACACCAGTTCCTCGGCGGCGAGCTGCCCGGTCACGTTGGACACGAGGGGGATCTGCGGCGCCTCGTACGACAGCCCCGCCACGACCTGCCGGAAGTCCTCCAGCATCGGTTCCATCAAGGGCGAGTGGAAGGCGTGGCTCACCGACAGCCGCTGGGTCTTGCGCCCCTGGGCCGCCAACTCCTCGGCGATACACAGCACTTGACCCTCGTCACCGGCGATCACCACCGCCTGGGGGCCGTTGACCGCCGCGATCGACACGCCGTCCACCAGCCGCGGCCGGACCTCGCTCTCGGCGGCCTGGACGGCCACCATCGCGCCACCGGCCGGGAGGGCCTGCATCAGCCGCGCCCGCGCCGCCACCAGCGCACCCGCGTCCTCCAGCGACAGCACTCCCGCCACATGCGCCGCCGCGACCTCGCCGATCGAGTGCCCGGCCACGAAGTCCGGACGGATGCCCCAGGACTCCATCAGCCGGAACAGCGCCACCTCGACGGCGAACAGCGCCGGCTGGGTGAACCCGGTCTCGTCCAGCCGCTCCGCGTCACCGAACATCACCTCCCGCAGCTCGGCGTCGAACTGCGCCAGCACCGCGTCCAGCGCCTTTGCGAACACCGGGAAGCGGCCGTACAGCTCGCGGCCCATCCCCACCCGCTGCGCGCCCTGGCCCGAGAACAGCACCGCGACCTTCCCGGCCGTGTCCTCGGCGAGGCCGCGCGCGACCTCGACGGTCTCCTCGCCCTGGGCCAGGAGCACCGCACGGCGCTCCAGGTGTGCGCGGGAGGTCGCCAGCGAGAAGCCCAGGTCGACCGGCGAGTGGCCGGTCGGCGCGGTGATCTGCGCGAGCTGCGCGGCCAGTGCGTCCTCGGACCGCGCGGAGACCGGCCACGGTACGGCCGAGGGCACCACCGGCGGTGCGGTCCGGGGCCCTTCGCCGTTCTCGTCGTCGGTCTCCTCGGCGGCCGGTGCCTGCTCGATGATGACGTGGGCGTTGGTGCCGCTGATCCCGAACGAGGACACGCCCGCCCGCCACGGCCGGTCGGCCTCGGGCCACTTCCGAGCCTTCGTCAGCAGCTCCACCGC
>NZ_JBSIBZ010000125.1:0-21125 GCF_058245575.1 Streptomyces sp. UF-297
CCGATGGTACTGCAGGGGGGACCCTGTGGGAGAGTAGGACGCCGCCGAACAATTTTTGTGGGGAGCCCCGCACCGTAAGGTGCGGGGCTTTTCCGCGTTCAGGGGAAGATTCCCCCTGAATGCCCGGGGATTGGTGTCGCGGTGAGCTCTCAGACCGGCAGTGGATGGTGGGGCCAGCGGGCGCGGGCCTGTTCTTGGGAGCGCATCGTCGCCAGGGTCAACAGGCCCTGTGCGGCGCCGGATCGGAGCAGGGCGGGCAGCTCGGGTGTGGGCGCGAGGGCGGCGATGTCGTCCAGGACGAGGGTCAGTGGTGGGTCGAGCCGGCCGGCGGATGACCGTTCGGCCATGCGGCGGCCGTGCTCGACCACGCTGGAGAGGAGTGCGGTGAGCAGCGGCATCGCACCCGGAGTGGTACGCGGATCCTCGATGGATTCCCCTACCAGGTAAAGCGTTCCCCCCTCGTCGATGAATGATTCAAGGACGAGTGAATCCGACCGGTTCGGGTTGCAGGCGTCGCGGATGTTGACAGCGGAGAGCGCGGCCAGGGAACGGGCCACCAACTGCTGTGCGACCTCCCGCCGTTCGCCGTGTGCGATGAGTACGGACTCCAGTTCGCCGGCCTGGCCGCCCGAGGCCTTGGGATTCGTGCGCAGGATGCGTACGGGCTCCTGGGCGGCGCCGCTGCCGTGCGCCCAGCGGTGGATCTGGCGGAACGGGCGGCCGTCCACGGCGGCGGCGTGCAGCCAGCAGCGCAGCAGCGTTTCGGCCGCGTCGGCCACGGCCGAGTCGAGGGTGCTCGCGGGCCGTACGGGCGCCAGCAGCGCGGCGGCGCGGGCGGCCGCGGTGTCCAGGGCCTCGCAGCCTGCGGTCGGCGACCAGCGCAGCCGGGCCGGGGTGTCCAGGAGGTGCAGCGGGTCGTACGTCAGCAGCGGGCCGAGCTTGGCGCGGGCGTCCTTGGTCTCGGACCACAGGGCGGGGTCGGTGGTCGCGACGACGAGCGCGCCCTCGGCAGCGGCGATCGCGGCGGCGCAGGCGGCGCTGGCTCGGGCGCGGTCGCTGCCCAACTGGAGGCTGGGCAAGGGGCGTTCGAGGGAGGTGAGGGGGGAGGTGGTGCGCTGCTCGGGGAGGGGCGCGGCGGGCTCGGGGGCGGCGGGCCGGGGCTCGTCCTGGGGCGGGAGAGGGGCGGTGGTGGCCGCCGGAGCCTTCTGGAGAGTCGGCCGGGTGTCGGGGGCCGGCGTGGGGTCCGCGTCCGCAGAGTCGTTACGCCGCCCTTCCTCGGCTGCCCGTCCCTCCCCGGTCACACGTCCTTCCTCGGCCCCACGTTCCGCCTCGGCCCCACGTTCCGCCTCGGCCGCGCGCCTCTCCTCGGCCGCGTGCCGGGCCTCCTCGCGGCGCCTGGTCCGTACGGCCCGGTAGCGCGTGACCGTGCCCATCACGAACAGGGTCAGGACGAACAGGACCATCAGCTCGCTCAGGAGGATGCCCCAGAACAGTCCGTAGCCGGAGAGCTGGCCCGCGGGGGTGGTCGGCCAGGCGCCCGCGATGTCGTGCGGCTGGGTCGCCAACTGCCGCATGGCGACCGGGGTGTTGACGAAGGTGACGCCCTGCGGCCAGGCCCCGTGGGCGAAGAGCCCGGCCAGGCCGGTGGCCGTCCACACCAGCACCGTCAGTCCGAGCAGGAAGCCCAGTACGCCCAGGAGCAGCGCGTCGGGGACGCCCCGCTCCCGGGTGCGGGCTCTCGGGCCGGGGGCGGGCTGCCGTTCGTCGCCGTATCTGCGTGTCACGCCACCGTCTCGCTCGACTCGTTCCTCAACTGCCGTTCCATCGCGATCGCTTCGGCCCGTGCCTCGGCCTCCGCGTCCGCGGCCCGCTCCAGCGCGAGCGCTTCCTCCGTCATGACCGGGGAGGCCTCCGTCATGGCCCGGTCGGTGTAGACCAGAGGACGCTCGGCCTCGGTGATCAGGTGCTTGACGACCTGGACGTTGCCGTTGACGTCCCATACGGCGATGCCCGGCGTCAGCGTCGGGATGATCTCCACGGCCCAGCGGGGCAGGCCCAGCACCCCGCCGGTGGCCCGGGCCTCGTCCGATTTCTGGGCGTAGATGGTCCGGGTCGAGGCCATCTTCAGGATCGCCGCCGCCTCCTTGGCGGCCGCGCCGTCCACCACGTCGCTGAGGTGGTGCACCACCGCCACGAAGGACAGGCCCAGGCGGCGGCCGAACTTCAGCAGGCGCTGGAACAGCTGCGCCACGAAAGGCGAGTTGATGATGTGCCAGGCCTCTTCGACCAGGAAGATCCGCTTCTTGCGGTCGGGCCGGATCCAGGTGTGCTCCAGCCAGACGCCGACGATCGCCATCAGGATGGGCATGGCGATGGAGTTGCGGTCGATGTGCGAGAGGTCGAAGACGATCAGCGGTGCGTCCAGGTCGATGCCCGCGGTGGTCGGGCCGTCGAACATGCCGCGCAGGTCACCGTCGACCAGCCGGTCCAGGACCAGCGCCACGTCCAGACCCCAGGCCCGTACGTCGTCTATGTCGACGTTCATGGCCTCCGCCGACTCCTCCTCGGGGTGGCGCAGCTGCTCGACGATGTCGGTGAGGACGGGCTGGCGGTTGGTGATGGTCTCGTTCACGTACGCGTGGGCGACCTTCAGCGCGAAGCCGGCCCGCTCGTCCAGGCCGTGCCCCATCGCGACCTCGATGATCGTGCGCAGCAGCGCCAGCTGTCCTGTCGTGGTGATCGACGGGTCCAGCGGGTTGAGGCGGATGCCGCCGTTGAGCGCGGAGGTCGGGTCCAGGCGGATGGGAGTTATGCCCAGCTCCTGGGCGATGAGGTTCCACTCGCCCACCCCGTCCTCGCCCTGCGCGTCCAGTACGACCACCTGCCGGTCGCGAAACCTCAACTGGCGCAGTACGTACGTCTTCTCCAGCGCAGACTTGCCGTTGCCGGACTCGCCCAGCACCAGCCAGTGAGGGGCCGGCAGCTGCTGTCCGTACAGCTGGAAGGGGTCGTAGATATAGCCCTTGCCGCTGTAGACCTCGCGGCCGATGATCACGCCGGAGTCGCCGAGTCCGGGGGCGGCGGTGGGCAGGTAGACGGCCTGGGCCTGTCCGGTGGAGGTCCGCACCGGCAGCCGCGTCGTCTCCACCTTTCCGAACAGGAAGCTGGTGAATGCCTCGGTGATCGCTGCGAGCGGATCGAGCATGGCCATGGCGTACGCGCCTCCCAGCGGTCTAGCGGCGGATGCCGGTGGCGAACGGCAGAGTGTTGACGAAGGCGCGATGATGCTCGCGGTCGCACCACTCCAGCTTCAAGTAGGACTTTCCGGCCGAGGCACGGATGGTGCGCTTGTCGCGGGCCAGGGCCTCGGGGGAGCGGGCGGAGACGGTGATGTAGCCGACGAGGTTGACGCCGGCCGCGCCCGAGGCGAGGTCCTCGCCGCGCTGGTCGACGCGGCCGTGGTGGGCGACGTCGCGCGGGTCGACCACGCGGTTCATCTTCGCGGCGCGGTTGGCCTCGGCGTCGTCGTTGGTCTTCTCCGTCAGCATCCGCTCGATGGCGACCTCGGTGGGCTCCAGGTCCATGCAGACCGCGACCGTACGGATCACATCCGGGGTGTGGACCAGCAGCGGGGCAAGGAAGTTGACGCCGACGGGGGTCAGCGGCCACTCCTTGATCCAGGCGGTGGCGTGGCACCAGGGCGCGCGGGTGGCCGATTCGCGGGTCTTCGCCTGGAGGTAGGTCGGCGACATCGCGTCCAGCTCGGCCGGCCAGGCGTTGCGCTTGCTCATGGCCTGGATGTGGTCGATGGGGTGGTCGGGGTCGTACATGGAGTGCACGAGGGAGGCCAGCCTGCTCTGGCCCAGCGGCTGGCGCACCCGGATGTCGGCCTCCGCCAGGCGCGCGCAGATGTCGGTCAGCTCGCGCGCCATGACCACGGCCAGGCCCGCGTCGCGGTCCAGCTTCTTGCGCAGCATCCCGCCGTTGTGCATGTGCGCAGCGCGGGCCATGGTGTGGGCCTCGGCGGCGAGTTCGCGGGTGTAGTGCATGCACGCGACGAGGTAGGCGCGGTGCTGCTCGGAGGAGGTGGAGACCATCGACTGGAGCTGGTCGTAGGACTCCTTGAGCCAGTCCGGGGCCAGGATGTCGCCGCGCTGGGTGACGTCCTTGGCGTGTGCGTCCGGGTCGGCGGGGAGCGTACGGGCCAGCATCTGCAGGCGGGTGACGAAGCCGTCCCCGTTGGCGACGTGCTTGAGCAGCGTCCCGAAGCGGTCGACCAGGGCCTCCTGGTCCTCGCTGTCGCGCAGGCCCACGCCGGGGCCCTCGATCTCGATGGCGGCAGTAACGGTACGGCGGTCGGCGTGCAGCAGTACGGCCATCTCGTCCGGGCCGAAGGGGGCGGCCAGCCAGGTGATCCGGCCGATGCCGGGCGGCGGGCCGATCTCCACCTCGCGGCCGTCCAGGCGGGTGCCCGCCTCGGCGGCGGCGGAGCGGTAGGTGGCGCCCTGGCGGACCGTACGGCGGTAACTGCGGTTGATCTCGAACCACTTGTAGAAGGTGCGGCCGCGGTAGGGGACGTACACCGCGGCCAGCCCCAGCGCGGGGAAGCCCGCCAGCGTCATGATCCGCAGTGGCAGCACGGGCACCAGCAGGCCGCACATCATGCCGAGGAACGCACCCACGACGATCAATGCGATCTCGCCGGTCTCGCGGTTCTTGCCGACGAGCGCGTTGGGACGGGCGCGGCCGATGAGATATGTGCGACGGGGCGCGATCGGGTGGGACGGCGTCGTCAACGCCCATCACCTCCTGCTGTGTTGCCGGTGCGGGCGCTGCCGGTGGAGCGGGGGCCGGGGTGGGAGCCCGGTCCTGGGGGGTTCGTACGGGGGGCCGGGGTGGCGGGTGCGGGGGCCGCCGCGCCGCCGCGGGCGCTGTGGGCGGCGACCCCGCCGGAGACCGCGTCGGCGGGCCGGGCCTGTCCGCCGCCGCTGGTCTGGTCGCCGCCGGACCTGCGGGCGCTGTGGGTCTTGATGCCCTGGGACACCAGGGCGGCGGGGGAGGAGATCACGGCGGCGGCCTGTGCGCCGTCGGTGGCCTGCTTCTTGTTCGTACGGGCCGAGACCAGCTCGTCGCCGAAGCCCGGTACGAAGCGGTAGATCATGGCGCTGGCGAAGATCGCGAGCACGATGATGGCGAGGCCGGAGACCACGGCGGACAGGGCGTTGGGGCCGTCGTCGCCGGCCAGCGCGCCCGCGACGCCCAGGACGATCATGATGACGGGCTTCACCATGATGACGGCGATCATGATGCCCGCCCAGCGGCGGACATGGCCCCACATGTTCTTGTCCACGAGGCCGGCGTAGACGACCGTGCCCAGCAGCGCGCCCACGTACAGCAGGGCGGCGCGGATGACCAGCTCCAGCCACAGCACGCCGGCGGCGAGCACGGAGACCAGCGAGACCACGATCAGCATGATCGGGCCGCCGCCGATGTCCGTGCCCTTCTTCAGCGCGTCCGCGAACCCGCCGAAGAACTGGTCGGTCTGGGCGCCCGTCCCCTTGGCGATGATCTCGGTGATGCCGTCGGTGGCGGAGACGATCGTGTAGAGGACCAGGGGGGTGAAGGCGGAGGCGAGCACGGTCAGCCACAGGAAGCCGACGGCCTCGCTGATCGCCTCGGTCAGGCGCACGCCGCGCACGGCGCGCTTGGCCACGGCGAGCAGCCACAGGACCAGGGTCAGGACGGTGGAGGCGGCGAAGACGACGGCGTACTGCCGCAGGAACGCGCCGTTGGTGAAGTCCACCTGGGAGGTCGACTTCACCGCGTCCGAGAGCTTGTTGATGATCCACGCGGCGGCGTCGGCACAGCCCTTGGCGAGGGACTGGAGGGGGTCCAGGGGGCTGTCGGGGGCGAGGCCGGGGGCTTGGCTGCCGGAGCCGGCTTTGTCGCCCTTTTCGCAGTAGTCGCGTGCGGGCCCGACGATCAGGTCGCAGTTGTCCCTTGGGGACGGGGAAGGACTGGGGGACGGCGCGGCCAGTGCGCGTCCTGCCAGCAGGAACAAGGTCGTCTGCACGGTGGCCAGCGCGGCGGTGATCGAGAGGGCGCGGCCCCAGCGGTGACGGCTACCGGGCATAGGTGAACCCTCCGAATTGATCGACCGCCTCAGCGATCTGGTCGGCGCCGGACGTCTTGTTGTCACCGTTGACCGGAGCGGGTCCCTCTTTCTGGGCGAAGCTCCGGACCTTCCAGTCGCCGTCCACCCACTGCAGCTCCAGCTGCATGGTGAACCAGTCGCTTGTCACCGGGGTGGTCGAGCTGGCGCCTGCCGTACCGAAGAGGCCGGTGCACCAGACCTCGAGGTTCGCGGTGTCCCCATCGAGCTTGATTACCTTGGTGCCGACGGGCACGGTGCGCGAGATGTACGTCGTGCCCTTGGGGGCATTGCCATTGCTGTCGAGGCCGACCTTCTTCAGGAAGGCTGTGGAGTAGGCCCGGTCGAGCTTGGCCTGCATCTCGTCGACCTTGGCGGGAGCGAACACCTGCTGGACGATGGCGTGGCGCTCGTCGGGCTTGAGGATGTTGGCGGACACCAGCGCCACCGCGTAATTCGCCGCCGCCGACTGCGCCCCCTGTTCCGTCTTGGCGAAGCCGGAGGCGATGCCGCCGTTTTTGCCGTCGACCGGTTTGACGCCCGAGGGGGCGGTCGGGGCGGCGGCCGCGTCCTTGTCGCCGCCGGAGCCGGAGGTCTTGTCGTCGTCGCCCCCGCCGCGGTTGGCGAAGGCGATGGCCGCGATGAGCAGCACCACCACGCCGACGATTGTGACCAGGTTGCGGCTGGACAGGCCCGTACGGAAGCGGCGTCCCGTCCCGTACCCCTCGCCCCCGGAGTCCGGGAGTCTGGTGCGGGTCTGGCCCTGGTCGCCGTACGTGTCGCCGTATCCGCCGTCATCGCCGAGACTCATCGCGCCTGTGCCCCCTCAACCTCAACCTGAACCGGCCTGGCCGTCAGTGCCGTCCGTGCTGCCTTGTCGCGCTGGTCGCCCGGGTACGACCGTAGCCGCGTGGGCTGCGGCTCGGGCGAAGTGCTACGAGTACATCTCACCGTGACGCAACCTCAGATGCTGGGCGGGAGAGGCGAATGGGGGACTCTGAGGCGTTTGGATGAGTGGGCATCAGCATGTGGCCTCGGGTGGGGAGATGGGGCCAGGGTGAGGGGACAGGGGAAGGGGCAGGTGGGGGCGAGGGGCGGGACGGCCCGTGCCGGGACCGGGCACGGGCGGTCGGCGGGCCGGGCCGGCGGCCGCCGCGCGGAGGGCTAGACCGCCATGCCGTAGACGATGGTGAAGAGCGTGCCCAGCGAGCCGATGATGAAGACGCCGGTGAGGCCGGCCACGATCAGGCCCTTGCCCTGCTCGGCGCTGAAGGTGTCGCGCAGCGCGGTGGCGCCGATGCGCTGCTTGGCCGCGCCCCAGATGGCGATGCCGAGGCACAGGAGGATGGCGACCGCCATGACCACTTCGATCATCACGCGTGCTTCGTTGCCCAGGCTCCCGAACGGGCCCCAGTCCGGGGCGATTCCGCCGATGATGGTGGTGATGTCGCCCTTTTCGGCCGCAATGAACATGTCTGAACTCACCGCCCCTTATGGGTAGTTGCGTGCCCGTGCCGCACGGCGCGGGTCGGGGTCTATCTTCGCTGACAAAGCCGCCCGGGGATGTCGACTTGGCGGCTTTCTTTGACGGATCCCGTGGGGGCGGCGTGAGCAGGGGTGTGCGCGTCGTCCGTAGGGCCCAATAGTCTCACTGTGTGTATCACGCGATGTCACTCTGAGCAATGATCGGCCGGAGTGGTGGGCCTGTATGAGACGCCGGGGAGGCCGGGCCGGGGGCCGGGAGCGGCCGGGGGGCGGCTTTGGGCGTGCGGCCGTTCGACACGGACATCGGGAAACGGCCGTGAAACGGGTCCGGATGGGGGAGGGTTGTGGGGTGCGGAAAATCTGGGTTGCCGGTGGGCTCGGAGTCGGCTTGGTGCTGTGCTTCCTCGCGCTGCTCGTGATCGGTACGTACTCGGCCGCGGCGAACCTGGCCGGAGGGGGCGCGGGCAGGGCGGTGGGGCTGGCGAAGGGGGCGGTGCCGGCCGCGTACAAGCCGCTGGTGCAGCAGTGGGGCACGCTCTGCCCCGCCATCAACCCCGCGCTGCTGGCCGCGCAGCTCTATCAGGAGAGCGGCTGGAACCCGAAGGCGCAGAGCCCGGCGGCGGCGCAGGGAATAGCGCAGTTCATCCCGGGGACCTGGGCCACCCATGGGGTCGACGGGGACAAGGACGGGGACAAGGACGTCTGGGACCCGGCGGACGCCATCCCGTCGGCGGCCTCCTACGACTGCGAGTTGGCGAAGTACGTCAAGGACGTGCCCGGTGACGCCACGCACAACATGCTCGCCGCCTACAACGCGGGCGCGTACCGGGTGATCCAGTACAACGGGGTGCCGCCGTACCGGGAGACGCAGAACTACGTCAAGGTCATCACCACTCTGGCCAAGAGCTTCGAGGCGCCGGCCGGCCGCATCGCGCCGTCGCGGCAGGCGGCCGGGGCCATCTACTTCGCGCAGGAGCAGCTCGGCAAGCCCTATCTGTGGGGCGGAAACGGGACACCGGAACAGGACGGGCGCTTCGACTGCTCCGGGCTGTCCAAGGCCGCGTACAAGACCGTGGGCATCGAGCTGCCGCGGGTGGCCAATGACCAGTGGAACGCGGGGCCGCACCCCAAGCGGGACGAGCTGCTCCCCGGTGACCTGGTGTTCTTCGCGTACGACCTGAACGATCCGCGGTCGATCCACCACGTGGGGATCTACGTCGGCGGCGGTTACATGATCAATGCTCCGTACACGGGAGCGGTCATCCGCTTCGACAAGATCGACACTCCGGACTACATCGGTGCCACCCGCGTCACCGAGGATGGCGCAAAAGCGCTGCCCCGCGCGAACGCTGCGTGAACATGGGGCCCTGAGCTGCGTTGGCCAGTCAAGCTTCGATAACGTCCTGGTGATCATCCGGTGGAGAGTGGAACGCCGGGCCGGAGCATGACGTTTCCTGGACATGGGTACATAGCAACGCTCGACGACCACGGGGGCCGACAGCAGACACAGGGCGCTCGCGCGCGCGAAAGGTAAGGGGCCGCGGCAGATGGCTGGACTCGCACTCGACGGGTCGAACCCCGACGTGGACGCGCTGTATGGCATCAACGGGCTCGCCAAGGACGCCCCGCAGTGGTTCGACCGTGTGATGCAGTACGTCGGTGAGTACGGCATCGTCGCCGCGCTGGCCGTGCTGTGCCTGCTCGCCTGGTGGGGCGCCCGTAAGCGCAGCGACGCCCCCGCCTTTGTCGCGGGGCTGGTCTGGGCGCCGCTCGCCGCCGGTATCGCGCTGCTGGCCAACATCCCCATCCGCGGCTTCGTGGAGCGGCCGCGGCCCTTCAAGGACCACCAGGGGCTGGAAGTCCTGGTCCCGGGCAAGACCGACTTCTCCTTCGTGAGCGACCACGCCACGCTGACCATGGCGGTCGGCGTCGGCCTCTTCCTCGTCAACCGCAAGTACGGCCTGGTGGGTATCGCGCTGGCGCTGCTGGAGGGCTTCTGCCGCGTCTACATGGGCGTCCACTACCCCACCGATGTCGTCGGCGGCTTCGCGCTGGGCACCGCGGTCGCGCTGCTGCTCGCGCCCCTCGCGCAGGCGCTGCTGGTCCCGCTGACGACGGCGGTCGGCAGGTCGCGGGCCGCCTGGCTGGTACGGGCACCGGGCGCGGCCCCGGGGGCGCAAGGGGAGTCCGAGCCGGGCGCGATAGTGGCCGCAGGCGCCGGGGTGCCCTCGCCGCACGGGCGGGACAAGGACCTGGCCGCCTGAGCCGGCTGACACCCGCTCAGCTGACCGACGCGCTGCGGGTCGTGCCTCCTACAGGGCCTGCGGGAAGGTGCTGAACAGGCGCTGCGGGTCGTACCGGCGCTTGACCTCGGCGAGGCGGCCGGCCGCCGGGCCGTAGTAGGCCTTCTTCCAGTCGGTCAGGGCGGGGTCGGTGTAGTTCTGGTAGGCCGCGCCGGAGGCGTAGCGGCGCATGGCGTCGTGCGCGGTGCCCAGCCACGCGGCCGCCGCGGCGCCCGACCCCTTCGCCGGCCAGGACGCCAGGTACTGCGCGAGGAAGCGCGAGCGGCGGTGCACGAAGGAGGTGGCGTCCGGCTGTACGCGGTTGATGGCGCCGCCCAGCGCGGTGAGCGCCGCATTGGCGGCGACGCCCTTGCGGTTGGCGCTCTCGACCTGGCCCAGCAGGGCGCGTATCCCCGCCGCGCTCAGCGAGCGGTCGAAGAAGTCGGAGCGGGCCCCGTAGGTCTCGCGGCCCAGCTTCCCGCCCTCCGTGCGCCCCGGCAGGGTGCCCGGCAGATGGCACTGCTGGGTGGACTTGTCGGTGCAGCCCGCGTACGCCTCCATGGCCGCCAGATAGGAGGAGGGCCGCAGCGAGACCGAGCGGGCCGGGCCCGGGCCGCCGGCGCGGTCGGCGAGCCGGTCCACGGCGTTCTGCAGATCGCCGTACGTGCCGAGCGAGAAGGCGGCGACGGAGACCGACGGGGTGGCGCCGGGGCGGGCGTCCAGGTGCAGCGAGGACCAGATCTCGTCGGGCTGGGCGGGACCCCACTCCTGCCAGGAGCGCAGCACCGCGGCCGCCTTGGACCACGGCCAGGTCATATAGGCCAGGACGGCGCGGGGGGCCTTGTGCGTACGGAAGCGGAGCTCGGTGACGACGCCGAAGTTGCCGTTGCCCGCGCCGCGCAGGGCCCAGAACAGGTCCGCGTTACGGGAGTTGTCGCACTGGACGCTCTTGCCGTCGGCGGTGACCAGGGTGGCGCCGACGAGGCTGTCGCAGGTCAGCCCGTACGCGCGGGAGACGACGCCATGGCCGCCGCCGAGGGTGAGGCCGGAGATGCCGACGGTGGGGCAGGAGCCGCCGGGGACCGTCACGCCGTGCGGGGCCAGGCTCTCGTAGACGTCGATGAGCTTGGCTCCGGCGCCGATGCGGGTGACGCCGGCGGCGGGCGCGCCCACCTTCGACAGCGCGGAGACGTCGATGACGAGCTTGCCGTTGCCGCTGGACCAACCCGCATAGGAATGGCCCCCGTTGCGTATCGCGAGGGGGGTGCGGTGGCGGCGGGCGAAGGTGAGGCACTCGGCTATGTCGGCGCTGTTGCGGACGTAGGCGACGGCCGCGGGCCTGAGGCTGTCGTAGCGGGTGTTGTAGAGGCGGCGGGCCGCGTCGTACGAGGCGTCCTCGGGGCGTACGAGGCGGCCGTCCAGGCCCTTGGCCAGGGAGCCCCAGGCGGTGGCGGTGGGCTTCGCGCCGGAGGCCCCGGGGGAGGCGGGCGGCGGGGGGCTCGCGTGGCTGGGTCCGCCGCTGCAGGCCGTGGCCCAGGCGGCGGCGCCCGCCGCCAGTCCGCCGCCCGCCTGCAGGAGTGTGCGCCGCTTCATCGTTGCCCCTTGGTCGTACGTGTGTGCTTCCCGCTTACCCAGATGCGGCGGGGGCGGCGGGAGGTTCCCGGGCGGGAGCAGGGGGCGTCAGCAGGACGGCGGCGGGGCGGCCGCGCAGTGTCTCTCCGCGTCCGTGCGGGCCTGGGAGCGGGCGCGCCGGGCGGGGCCGCTCCAGCCGCACACGCAGCGGGCCAGGCAGAAGGAACCGCGCTCGACGGTGGTGGTGCGGTGGGCGGACCGGTCGCCGCCCGACGCCTGAGGGACGGGTGGATCTTGCCGGGTTCGGTCGTGCACGCCGCCACGCTACGCGCCCACGGCAACGGGGCGTGACGGGCCCCATGAACGGTCGTTGAACGTAACGGGTTTCAGATCTCGGGCCGTGGGCGCGAGGCCGTACGGCAGCGGACCGTACGACGGCAGAGCGTACGGCACAAGGTCGAAAAGGACGCGGCCGGAGCGCGGTCGCGGCAGTCGAAGTGGCCTGAGGGGGCTCGTACGTGATGGCGGTGCAGGACAGACTCGGGGGCGGCGCCGTCGCGGCGGCCGTGGTGTGCGGGCTGGGACTCGCGGCCGGGCTGCTGGCCACGGGCTGCTCCTCGGAAGGGGCGGCGGCGGACGACCGGGCCGGCGGGGGACACGCGGGCGGCGGGCGGGCGGCGGGCGAGCCGGCGTCGAAGGAGGCGGCGGGCGCGGTGCGCGAGAGCGCCGACACCCTGGTCCGCTCCGGCAGCTCCCGGGTCCGTACGACCATGGAGACCAGCAGCGGGGGCACCCGGGTCGCGATCCGGGGCGAGGGGGCCTTCAACTACCGCACGCGCATGGGGCAGTTGAGGCTGGCGCTGCCGGACGCGGCGGAGGGGAGGGGCGGTGCCCACGCGCCGATCACGGAGATCCTCGCGCCCGGCGCCCTCTACATGAAGAACCGCGGAGCGGGGGTCCCGGCCGACAAGTGGGTACGGGTGGACACCGCCACCCTGGCCGACGGCAACCTGGTCACCGGCGGGGCGACCGACCCCCTCTCGGCCGCCGAACTGCTGCGCGGCGCGCGCGAGGTGACCTACCGCGGCGAGCGGCGCCTGGGCGGGGTGACCGTGCGCCACTACAGCGGCACGGCGGACATCGGGGCGGCGGCCAGGGCGGCGTCGGCGGGGACGGGGCCCGCGCTGGCAGCGGCGGAGAAAGGCTTCGCCAACGATCTTGTGCCGTTCGACGCGTATCTGGACGAGGAGGGGAGGCTGCGCAAGATCAGGCAGCGCTTCAGCTTTGTCAACGGGGCGTCCGGCTCTCCGGGGGCGACCGGGCGGGCCGGCGCGACCGAGGTGACGTCCACCACCGACTTCCTCTCCTACGGGACGAAGGCGGCGGTGCGGCTGCCGCAGGCGCGCGACATCTATGCGGGAAGGATCGCGGCGACCGGCGGCCGGTGAGCCGGTGGTCGAGGAATGCGGCGACATGTGACGGCATGTCGCACTACGCGACGGCGCGTGGGGACACGTGAACGAGTCGCTTGCGAACTGGCGGAAATGGTCCATCCGTGCCATGCGCGGAGCGTGCGTCGATCCCTACTCTGGGCTGTAACCACCAGAAGAGTGGGAAGGCGCTCGAAGGAGGAGGTGTCGTACGTGGCCGTGCACCGCAACTCGACGGTTCAGGACCACGTAGCCCTCGTCGAGATCGACCTGACTGGTGAGTTGATGATCGCGGCGGCGTCCGCGAGCGAGGATCGGCTCAGCTCGGACCGTATCGACGAGGTGCTGGACGTGGACGCGGACCGCGCGCAGAGGGAACGTTCGCCCGTGGAGCGGGCATAGGGGCGGCGCGGGTGGCGGCGCCGGGGCCGGGCGGCCCCGGCCGTTTCCGGCTGCCTGCCCCGCGCCTGCCCCGCGCCGGAGAGCGGCCGCGCGGGCGTCAGGTGCGCAGCATCCGCTCGATGGCCTTGGTCGCCTCCTGCACCTTGGCGTCGATGGCGTCCGGGCCCTTGACGGCCGCGTCCGCGACGCAGTGGCGCAGGTGCTCCTCCAGGAGCTGGAGGCCGAAGGACTGCAGGCCCTTCGTGCTCGCGGAGACCTGGGTGAGTATGTCGATGCAGTAGACGTCCTCTTCGAGCATCCGCTGCAGGCCGCGGATCTGGCCCTCGATGCGGCGCAGCCGCTTGATGTGGGCGTCCTTCTGCTTGGCGTAGCCGTGGATGCCCAGGTCGTGGTCGGTCACGGCGTTCGGGTCGCCCTGCGGGGCGCTCCCGGCGGTGTCGCCATGGCAGGCCGCGGCGCCTGCGGTGGTGCCGGTGGATGCGGCTTCCGTGGTCGTCATGGCCATCTCCCGTGGTACGTAGGCGTGGTACGTGCGCGATCCATATACCCCTGGTGGGTATATGGTACCGAATTTCGTGCGGCGCGGCGGATCCCGCTGCGCCCGTACGGCCCCTTCGGCGGCCCCGGGTTTGCCCCGGCGCGCGGCGGTGAGCAGGTCAGGGTGTACGGCTTGCCGCGCGGTCCCCCGTGCAGAGCATGCTGCCCGATGGGCGACACTGAAGGAATGCCGGTTAGCAGTGGCTGGATGATGCGCCTAGCATCAACTCGACCGAATCCGATGCACCCCGAGGATTTCACGTGCGCTTTCGTCTGACCCCCAGGGAGACGAGCTTCTACGACATGTTCGCCGCGTCCGCGGACAACATCGTCACGGGCTCGAAGCTCCTGATGGAACTGCTCGGGGCGGACGCCTCCGCGCGGACAGAGATCGCCGAGAGGATGCGGGCGGCGGAGCACGCGGGGGATGACGCGACGCACGCGATCTTCCACCAGCTGAACTCCTCCTTCATCACGCCGTTCGACCGCGAGGACATCTACAACCTCGCGTCGTCCCTCGACGACATCATGGACTTCATGGAGGAGGCCGTCGATCTCGTCGTCCTCTACAACATCGACGAGCTGCCCAAGGGCGTCGAGCAGCAGATCGAGGTGCTGGCACGGGCGGCCGAGCTGACCGCCGAGGCCATGCCGAACCTGCGCACGATGGCCAACCTCACGGAGTACTGGATCGAGGTCAACCGGCTGGAGAACCAGGCCGACCAGATCCACCGCAAGCTGCTGGCCCACCTCTTCAACGGCAAGTACGACGCCATCGAGGTGCTCAAGCTCAAGCAGGTCGTGGACATCCTCGAAGAGGCGGCGGACGCCTTCGAGCACGTGGCCAACACGGTCGAGACCATTGCGGTCAAGGAGTCCTGAGCCCCGGCCATGGACACCTTCGCGCTTGTCGTGACCATCGCGGTCGCGCTCGGATTTACGTATACGAACGGCTTTCACGACTCCGCGAACGCCATCGCGACCTCGGTCTCCACGCGGGCGCTGACGCCGCGCGCGGCGCTGGCGATGGCCGCCGTGATGAACCTCGCCGGTGCCTTCCTGGGCAGCGGGGTCGCCAAGACCGTCAGTGAGGGCCTGATCTCCACGCCCGAGGGCGCCAAGGGGATGGGCATCCTCTTCGCGGCGCTGGTCGGTGCGATCGTCTGGAACCTGATCACCTGGTACTTCGGCCTGCCGTCCTCCTCCTCGCACGCCCTGTTCGGCGGCATGGTGGGCGCGGCGCTGGCGGGCGGCACGACCGTCTACTGGTCGGGCGTGCTGGAGAAGATCGTCATCCCGATGTTCCTCTCGCCCTTCGTCGGCCTGATCATCGGCTATCTGGTGATGGTCGTCATCATGTGGATGTTCCGGAAGGCCAACCCGCACAAGGCCAAGCGCGGTTTCCGTATCGCGCAGACGGTCTCGGCGGCGGGCATGGCGCTGGGCCACGGTCTGCAGGACGCCCAGAAGACCATGGGCATCGTGGTGATGGCGCTGGTCATCGCCGATGTGGAGGACCAGGGCGACGCCATTCCGGTCTGGGTCAAGATCGCGTGTGCGCTGACGCTGTCGCTGGGCACGTACGCCGGCGGCTGGCGCATCATGCGTACCCTCGGCCGGCGGATCATCGAGCTGGACCCGCCGCAGGGCTTCGCGGCCGAGACGACCGCGGCGTCGGTGATGTACAGCGCGTCGTTCATGTTCCACGCGCCGATCTCGACCACGCATGTCATCACCTCCGCGATCATGGGCGTCGGCTCGACGCGCGGGCCGCGCGCGGTGCGCTGGGGCGTGGCCAAGAACATCGTGATGGGCTGGTTCATCACCATGCCGGCGGCGGCTGTGGTGGCGGCGGCTTGTTACGGGGTGGTACTGCTCGCGTTCGGCTGAGCCGCACCCCCCCACCCCCGAACCCACCCCCCGCCCCCTCCCCCTTTAGGGGGGAGGAGGGGGAGGGGGCGGGGGACGGCCGTCAGGGCCGTACGGACATGCACGGGCCCGCCCCTCTTGCAGGAGGGGCGGGCCCTTCGTCGTGCGGTGGCACCGCCATGCAGCACCGCAGGACGTCCCAGGGCGGCCGGTGGCTAGCCGAAGCGGCCGGAGATGTAGTCCTCCGTGGCCTGGACCGAGGGGTTGGAGAAGATGCGCTCGGTCTCGTCGATCTCGACGAGCTTGCCGGGCTGGCCGACGGCGGCGAGGTTGAAGAAGGCCGTACGGTCCGAGACGCGCGCCGCCTGCTGCATGTTGTGCGTGACGATGACGATCGTGAACCGTTCCTTCAGCTCGCCGATCAGGTCCTCGATGGCGAGGGTGGAGATCGGGTCCAGCGCCGAGCAGGGCTCGTCCATGAGCAGGACCTGCGGCTCGACCGCGATGGCGCGGGCGATGCACAGCCGCTGCTGCTGGCCGCCGGACAGGCCCGAGCCGGGCTTGTTGAGGCGGTCCTTGACCTCGTTCCAGAGGTTGGCGCCCTTGAGGGACTTCTCGACGATGTCGCCGAGCTCGGACTTCTTGTACGAGCCGTTCAGGCGCAGGCCCGCCGCCACGTTGTCGAAGATCGACATGGTGGGGAAGGGGTTGGGGCGCTGGAAGACCATGCCGACGGTGCGGCGTACGGCGACCGGGTCGACGCCGGAGCCGTAGAGGTTCTCGGAGTCCAGCATCACCTTGCCCTCGACGCGGCCGCCGGGGGTGACCTCGTGCATGCGGTTCAGGGTGCGCAGGAAGGTGGACTTGCCGCAGCCGGACGGGCCGATGAAGGCGGTCACCGAGCGGGGCTCGACGGTCATGGAGATGTCGTCGATCGCCTTGTGGGCGCCGTAGTAGGCGGAGAGGCCGCTGACGTCGATTCGCTTGGCCATGGGGATCACTGCTTCTCTCTGTGCGGACGCTCGGTCAGCGGGTGGTCGATGGGGATGGTCGGACTTCGCTTCGGCCGGGTGCCACGCCTTCGTTCCTCAGGCGCGCCCCGACCTCCGCTGCGGCTCAGCTGCGTCCTGCGCGCGGAGCCTTCCAGCGGGCGATGCCGCGGGCCACCAGGTTGAGGATCATGACGAAGGCGATCAGGACCAGGGCGGCGGCCCAGGCGCGGTCGTAGGCGGCATCGGAGCCGATGGCCCACTGCTGGTAGACGTACAGCGGCAGCGACTGCTGGGCGCCTTCGAAGGGGTTGCTGTTGATCGTCTTGGCGCCCCACACCAGGAGGAGTACGGGGGCCGTCTCGCCGGCGATGCGGGCGACGGCCAGCATCACACCGGTGGTGATGCCGCCCAGGGAGGTGGGCAGGACGACCTTGAGGATGGTGCGCCACTTGGGGACGCCCAGGGCCAGGGAGGCCTCGCGCAGCTCGTTGGGGACGAGCTTGAGCATCTCCTCGGTGGAGCGCACCACGACCGGCATCATCAGGATCGCGAGCGCCATGGCGCCGGCGAAGCCGGAGGGACCGAAGCCGAGGATCAGGATCCACACGGACAGTACGAACAGGCCCGCGACGATGGAGGGGATGCCGGTCATCACGTCGACGAAGAACGTGACGGCCTTGGCGAGCCTGCCGCGCCCGTACTCCACCAGGTAGATCGCGGTGAGCAGGCCGATCGGCGCGGCGATCAGCGTGGCCAGGCCCACCTGCTGGAGGGTGCCGATGATCGCGTGGTAGATGCCGCCGCCGGCCAGGGTGTCGGGCAGGGTGCCCATGGAGTGCGACAGGAAGTAGCCGTCCAATACCTTCACGCCGCGGGCGACGGTCTCCCAGACCAGGGAGGCCAGCGGGATCACGGCGAGCAGGAAGGCGACCCAGACCAGGCTGGTGGCCAGGCGGTCCTTGGCCTGCCGGCGGCCCTCGACCGCGGCCGAGAGGGCGTATGTGCCGAAGATGAACAGCAGGGCGGCGATCAGCCCCCACTGGATGCGGCTGTCCAGGCCGCCGGCCAGGCCGATGCCGCAGCCGGCCGCGGCCGCGACGAGCGCGAGCGCGGGCGGGGCCCAGCGGGGCAGGCGGGCCTGCTTGAGGGAGACCGGGGGGAGCGGGGCGCCGCCGTTGTCGGCGACGGGGCGCTGGTCGATGGCTGTGTTGGCGGCGTTCATCATGCGTTGGCCCCCGAGTACTCCTTGCGGCGGGCGATGATCAGGCGGGCCGCGCCGTTGACGAGCAGCGTGATCACGAAGAGGACGAGGCCGGAGGCGATCAGGGCGTCCTGGCCGAATTCGTCGGCCTCGCTGAACTTGCTGGCGATGTTCTGGGCGAAGGTGCCGCCGCCCGGGTCCAGCAGGCTGAGGCCGATCAGGAAGTTGGGGGACAGGACCGTGGCGACCGCCATGGTCTCGCCGAGCGCGCGGCCCAGACCCAGCATGGAGGCGCTGATGACGCCGGAGCGGCCGAAGGGCAGCACCGACATGCGGATGACCTCCCAGCGGGTGGCGCCCAGGGCGAGGGCCGCCTCCTCGTGCATCTTGGGGACCTGGAGGAAGACCTCGCGGCTGACGCTGGTGACGATCGGCAGGATCATGATCGCGAGCAGGATGCCGACGGTGAACAGCGATCGGGCCGCGCCGTCGCCGTACGCGAAGATCCCCGTCCAGCCCAGGTAGTCGTCCAGCCAGCCGTAGAGGCCGGTCAGGTGGGGGACGAGGAAGAGGGCGCCCCACAGGCCGTAGACGATGCTGGGGACGGCGGCGAGCAGGTCGATGACGTAGCCGAGCGGCGAGGCCAGCTTGCGCGGCGCGTAGTGCGAGATGAACAGCGCGATGCCGACCGCGACCGGGACCGCGATGATCATGGCGATCACCGAGCTGACGACGGTGCCGAAGGCGAGGACGGCGATGCCGAACTCGGGCTCGGTGCCGGAGGCGTTCCACTCGAAGTGGGTCAGGAAGTTGGCGTGGTCGCCGGAGATGGCGATCACCGCGCGGTAGGTGAGGAAGGCCGCGATGGCGGCCATGATCACCAGGAGTGCGATGCCGGAGCCGCGGGAGAGACCGAGGAAGATCCGGTCCCCGGGCCGGACCGCCTTGCCGGAGACGGCGGAGGGCTCGGTCCTGGCGGGTGGGGGCGCTGCGTCAGTTATGGGAGGTGCTGAGTCCATGGGTTTCTCCGGTCTGCGGAGCCGGCGGGGGCTCCTGGCGCGGCGGTGCACCGGACGGGCGGCGGCGGGTACGGGGTCCGTACGGGCCGCCGCCCGGTGGGTCGGATGGTTCGGGTGAGGTCAGCGGGAGGGTCAGGCGAGGGCGCCGACGACCTTGCGGACCTTCTCGGCGATCTCGGTGGGCAGCGGGGCGTAACCCAGCTCCTTGAGGGCGTTCTGGCCGTCCGGGCTGGAGACGTAGGTCAGGAAGGACTTGGTGGCCGGCAGGGTCTCGGCCTTGTTGCCCTTGTTGCAGGCGATCTCGTACGTGACCAGGGTGATCGGGTACGCGCCCTCGGCCTTGGTGCCGTAGTTCAGCTTCAGCGCGAGGTCGTCGCCCTTGCCGACCTGCTTGGCCTCGGCGATCGCCTTGGAGGCGTTGTCGACGGTGGCCTCCACCGGCTCCTTGGCGCCGGTGTTCAGCTTGACGGTCGGGATCTTGCCGGAGGTCGCGTAGGACAGCTCGACGTAGGTGATCGCGCCGTTGGTCTGCTTGACCTGCGAGGCCACGCCCGCGTTGTTGGGGGCCGCCTGGCCGCCCTTGGCGGCCCAGGCCTTGCTGGGCTCGTAGGGCCAGTCGGCGGCGGCGGTGGCCTTGAGGTACTTGGTGAAGTTGTCGGTGGTGCCCGACTCGTCGGAGCGGTGGAACGCCTGGATCTTCAGGTCGGGGAGCTTGGCGTCCGGGTTGAGCTTCTTGATCGCCTCGTCGTTCCAGTTGGTGATCTTGGAGTCGAAGATCTTGGCGAGGGTCGGGGCGTCCAGGACGAGATCGTCCACGCCCGCGATGTTGTAGGCCAGCGCGATCGGGCCGCCGAGCATGGGCAGGTTGACGGCCTGGCCGCCGGTGCAGATCTTCTTGGACTTCTCGACCTCTTCGGGCTTGAGCGCCGAGTCGGAGCCCGCGAAGGCGGTCTGGCCCTGCAGGAACGTGGTGATGCCGGCGCCGGAACCCGAGGGCTGGTAGTTGATCTGGGTGTCCTTGCAGGCCGCCGAGTAGTTCTGGACCCAGGCGTCCACGGCGGGCTTCTGCGCGGAGGAGCCCGAGGCGAGCAGCTTGCCCTTGCCCTCGCACTTGATGCTGGCGGACTTGGCGGTGCTGCCGCCGCCACCGGTGCTGCCGGTGTCGTCGGAGCCGCACGCCGAAAGGGTCAGGGCACCGGAGACGGCGAGAGCGCCAACCGCGAGGGCGCGAACCCGGTTCTTGCGCTGAAGCTTCACTGTCGAGAGTTCCTTCCTGGGGCCCGCCGCTTTCGGCGCGCTGGTGGCGAGGTGTTCGTACTGCCGATTGTGCTGCCGATATCGCTACCGAGTAGCTCTGCGGTGTCGTGTCTGCCCCGTGGGCGTAACGCGCACCTGGTAGGGCCGAAATTAGGCAGATCAGGTGAAGCGGCCGATGGAGGAGAGTGAACGCAGGGTGAACCTCGGCCGTCAGGTGGGTGCGGGTGAACGTACGTGCGTGGCGATGGATGCGTTCCGGTGCGCGGCGTTGTCTGGTAGTGCGCGTGGGGCGCTCGCCGGGGTGCGCCCGGCGGGCGTGACGGGGGTACGGCGGTTGTGCGGCGGCGGTCCTTTCCGGGGACCTGCTGCGTACGGGCGGCCCGTTGCTGTGCATTGGCTGTGCACCGCTCTGTTGGATTACCGGCCGGTATGGCAGCATCCGCGCCCAAGGGCCCGAACCTGTGCGGGTCCTTGGGCCCGTACGGGTGGGGGCCCGGTGTTCTGGCGCGTATCGGTGCGGACGACCGGAGGTGGCTGGTGGGGAACCAGGGGGAACGGCAGAGCATGGGCGGTGTGCGGCGCGTACGGGGCGCCAGGGGCGGCTTAGCGCTGTGCACGGCGGTGGTCCTGGGCGCGATGGGTGTGCTCGGGGGCACGGCGACGGCGGCGTACGCGGATCCGGGGCCGGGGGCGACGGCCGGCCCCGACGGCTCGGGCGCCGCCGACAAGCGCCTGGAGGAGGTGCGCCGGAAGATCGAGGCGCTGTACCGCAAGGCGGAGCAGGCGACCGAGGCGTACAACGCGGCCGAGGAAGAGGTCGAGCTCCAGCAGAAAGAGATCGTTCGGCTGGCCCGGACCATCGACCGGACCCAGCGGCGGATGGACGCGCTGAAGCGGCAGGCGGGGGGGGGGGGGGGGGGGGCGGGGC
>NZ_JBSIBZ010000126.1:0-20963 GCF_058245575.1 Streptomyces sp. UF-297
GTGTGCGGGCGCGAAGGCGGTTGCGCCCGCACACCGGAGTGCCCCGTTGCGCGTCAGGCGAAGTAGCGGATGGTGCCGCGCAGTGCGGGTGCCGCTCCCTCGCAGTGCTGGACGAAGGTGACGGCGAGCGCCTCGATCGTTCCCGCGTCGTCGGCGACCAGCCCGGTGACCGTGAACTCTCCTGAACTCCGGTTGCAGCCACGGCCGTTGCCGGTGGCATCGAGCTGCGCCGCACCGTCGTCGCCCATGCGGTTGGCCCGGTACGTACGGCCCTGCACCAGGCGCTCCCCCGCGGGGGCCGCGAGCCGGACCGACCAGTGGTCGCGCTTGCCCGAGACGCTGTGGTCGACGATGCCGTCCACCGCGCCCCTCAGCGCGAAGGTGCTGGTGGAGCCGGTGTAGGAGGCGCTGCCGCCCGCGCCGATGTAGTCGCCCGGGTCGCTGGTGTAGCGGTAGGACAGCGGGTGCGCGCGGTACTTGACGGTGCCCTTGAGCGGTGCGGCGTCGGCGCGCTCGCACTTCTGCGTGAAGGTCGCGTCCAGGAGCGTGACGGCGCCGTTCGCGTCGGTCTCGATCTGGTTCACCGCGAACTGCCCGTACACCTCGTTGCATCCGCGACCGTTGCCGGAGACGTCCAGGCCCGGCGAACGGCCCGTGCGGAAGGCCGCGCGCTCGGCGTCGCGGTAGATGCCGGGACGGAGCTTGTCCCCGCGCGGAGCGGCGAGCTCCACCGACCAGCCGTCGGAGGCGTCGGAACCGCTGGAGACGGAGAGCCGGAGATTCTGCGCGCTCCCGCCGATGCCGATCCTGTCGGCGGGGGCCCTGTACGCGGCGGTGCGTCCGCCGCCGATGTAGTCGCCCGCGGCGCTGGTGAAGGAGTACGAGGTGGTGCCGGTGCGCTGCGGGGCGGCAGCGGCGCCCGCCGGGACGGCGAGGGCGCCCAGCAGGCCCACCGCGCCGAGGAGCCCGAGGGCCCCGGTTCTCCACGAGCACCCGGAGCGTCGTCGACCAGTACGTATACGCACGGAGTGATCCCTCTCTGCGGATTCCAGCCGATCAAGAGCGCTCCAACCTAGCGGCGCAGGACGCCCTCAACCACTGAATTCCGGTGCGTTCAGGGCCAGTTCACCGCAGCGCTCCTGTCGCCGCCTCCCCCAGCCGGGTGAAACCGGATTGGCGGACCGGCGTGGCGTGGCAGGTACATGAGGACCGGTGATCGTCACCGGCGTGGAACGGAAGAAGGCCTCATGCGACGCATCTGTATCGCGCTCCTGACCGCTTGTGTCACGGGTCTGACGGTGGGACCGGCCGCTGCTGCCGCCGCTCCCGACCCCACCGCCATCACCCTGCCCGACGGCTCCGCCGTGCCCGCCGCGGCGCTGTGCAAGGCCGCGAAGCCCCTGATCGCGGCGTCCAGCCTGACCCCGCTGGCCTGCGAACAGGCCGCGGCGCGCAACCGCATCAGCCCCGAGGCCGTACGGCAGCTGCAGGCGACGGTGGACACGCTCACCGGCAGATGACCGGTCGGCGGGCTAGCGCGCGCTCGCCCTTCCCTCCGCGGCGGGCGGTGCCTCATGGCTGCCGTACGGGCGGGTCAGGATCTCCATGCCGTGGCCTGCCGGGTCCATGAAATACAGGCCGCGCCCGCCGTGGTGGTGATTGATCTGGCCCGCCAACGTGCCCTGCGGATCGGCGAAATACGTGATTCCCGCCCGCTCGATCCGCTCGAAGGCCGCGTCGAACTCGCCGTCCGTGACGAGGAACGCGTAATGCTGCATGACGATCGACTCCGCGGGAATGGTCGCGAAGTCCAGAGTGACGCCGTTTCCGGTGGCGACGGGGATGAACGGGCCCCACTCGGTCCCGATCTCCAGACCCAGGATGTTCGCCAGGAACTCGGCGGATTCCCGGTTGTCCCGGGAGTGAATGATGGTGTGGTTCAGCTCGACTGACACTGTGGAATGCCTCCGTAAGGCAAACTCACGGGCACCTCCATGCCTCACCCGGACGGTGACCGACACGCGATGCCGTACGGGGATCGTAAAGCGATGTCCGGCGGTCTGTACAGGGGCTTCTTTTCGGGGAGCGCCAGGAAAGGTGGGCGGTCGTATGCGGACTGTCGCGCTCGCGGCGGCGGCCGCCGCCTTCACCGGGGCCGCCCTCGCGCCTCCTGCCGCCGCGGCGCCCCGTACGGCGGCGCGGGACGACGGACCCCGGCTCACCGCGTCGATGGCGTACGACGGCAGGGATCGCTCGGCCCTGAAGCTGACCATCGCCAACACAGGCCAGAAGGACGCCACTTGGGTCTCGCTGCGGGCCGAGAACGGGCTCGGGGGCCCCTCGGACCCGGTGCGGCGCCGGGCTGAGGCGGCCCTGTACGCGCTGGAGCGGTACGAGCGGGAACGGCGGCGCACGCCGCGCGACGCCGCGCTGCTGGCCCTGGCCGAGCGGGCGTACCGGAGCCATCCCGAAAACCGGGAGCAGCAGGCCGATGACGCGCGCTGCATGAGCAACACCCTTGTCAGCACATGCGAGTTGGGCCCGCTGAAAGCGGGCAGGTCGACCTCCGTGGTGTTCCGGGCGGAATACGCCGACGCACTCACCTGGCGCATCCGGTATCTCATCGCATAAGGGTTGCGGTATTCGGGTGATTGCGGACTGCACCGGCGGATCAGGGTTTCCCGTCCGTGGTGAGCGCCGTTATGGGTGGTGACAGTGGGGTTCCGGACGGTCAGCAAGTCGTCCGGGCGGCGCGAGGGTCGTGGCCGTATTCAGACGCCGCCGTCAGAGAGGGACGCTGAAGTGAAGTACACGAAGGCCGCTGCGGTCGTTGCCGGTTCTGTGATGGCCATGGGGGTCGCCTCGCCCGCCTTCGCCGACGACGTCGACAACGCTCCTGGTGCCCCCAAGCAGGCGGAGAAGCAGCTGCTGGACTCGGACACCAAGACCAAGCAGGACGTGAAGAACCCGCTCGGCGACCTCAACATCAAGGCGTTCGTGGTCGCCCTCGAAAAGGTCGCGGAGAAGCTGAAGACGGACAACACCACCAACGCCAAGACCAAGGTCGGCGACGCCCCCAAGGCCGCCGGTGCCCCGGGTCCGGCGCAGATGATCGGCGGCCTCCCCGCCGGTGTGCCCCTCGGCTGATCGTTCTTCCCTCGTCAGTGCCGCCGCCTCGCGTGGTGGTGTGGACGGCACAGCGGGCCCGGCCTCACGGCCCGGCCCGCTTCGCTGTGCGCCGAGGTCACCCGGCTGCCCTCCCGCCGCGTGGTGCGGCACGCGCGTTCTGCTGTAGCTTGCAGCCGCGCCCTCGTTCTCGCTCTGTCCACGCCTTCCCCGCACGCGCATCCCTCGGTGGAGGACCGGACTCGGCTGACCGAGGCCGTGGCCAGTCCGGGGCGTTTCTTGCTGTGTCCCACCCCAAGGCCCCGCATCGGCCCGACCGACGCGGGGCCTCGGTCAATCCAGGACGTGCCACGCGGTCACGCGTGCGGGTGACACCCGAAGCGCTCGGACGTCCGCCCCCTGCGGACTCGTTGCAGCTGGTCGCGCCCACGCGGCGGAGCCGCACATCGACACGGCCCCGCGCCCCTTCGGGACACGGCCGAGCCCCGCCCTCCCGAAGGAAGGCGGGGCTCGGTGACTAGCAGTCAGGCATTCCTACAGCCCCCGGGCCACCTCGGTCGCCCAGTAGGTGAGGATCATGTTGGCGCCCGCGCGCTTGATGCCCGTGAGCGTCTCCAGGATGGCCTTGTCGCGGTCGATCCAGCCGTTCTGCGCGGCCGCCTCGACCATCGCGTACTCACCGCTGATCTGGTACGCCGCGACCGGCACCTCGACCGCGTCGGCGATCTTCGCGAGCACGTCCAGGTAGGGCAGCGCCGGCTTGACCATCACCATGTCGGCGCCCTCTTCGAGGTCGAGCGCCAACTCCCGCATGGACTCCCGCAAGTTGGCGGGGTCCTGCTGGTAGGTCTTGCGGTCGCCCTTGAGCGAGGAGGCCACCGCCTCGCGGAAGGGCCCGTAGAACGCGGAGGAGTACTTCGCGGTGTACGCGAGGATCGAGACGTCCTCGTGCCCGGTCTGGTCCAGCGCGTCCCGGATGACGCCGACCTGGCCGTCCATCATCCCCGAGGGGCCCACGACATGGACGCCCGCGTCCGCCTGGACCTGCGCCATCTCGGCGTAGCGCTCCAGCGTCGCGTCGTTGTCCACCCGGCCCGCCTCGTCCAGCACACCGCAGTGCCCGTGGTCGGTGTACTCGTCCAGGCACAGGTCGGACATGATCACCAGGTCGTCGCCGACCTCGGCGCGTACGTCCTGGATGGCGACCTGCAGGATGCCGTCGGGGTCCGTGCCCGCCGTACCCACGGCGTCCTTCTTCGCGTCCTGCGGGATGCCGAACAGCATGATCCCGGCGACCCCCGCCTCGCGCGCCTCGACGGCGGCCTTGCGCAGGGTGTCACGGGTGTGCTGGACGACCCCGGGCATCGCCGAGATCGGCGCGGGCTCGCTGATGCCCTCCCGGACGAACGCGGGCAGGATCAGATCGGCCGGGTGCAGCCGGTGCTCCGCGACCATCCGCCGCATGGCGGGGGTGGTGCGCAGCCGTCGCGGCCGCGCGCCGGGGAAGGTTCCGTACGAGGTACCGAGCGTGCTCAACTGCGTGCCCTTCTACGCGATCCGGGCCGGCGCTCGCTGGGGCGCGTGACCGGGTCACCGGCCTCCAGCGCGGCATCGCGCCGCGCCGCGCCGAAGTCAGCGAGCGCTTCGGCCAGCTTGTGCACCGAGGGCTCGGGCGAGAGCACGTCCACGCGCAGCCCGTGCTCCTCGGCGGTCTTGGCGGTGGCCGGACCGATGCAGGCGATCACGGTCACGTTGTGCGGCTTGCCGGCGATACCGACGAGGTTGCGCACCGTCGAGGACGAGGTGAACAGCACGGCGTCGAAGCCGCCGCCCTTGATGGCCTCGCGGGTCTCGGCCGGCGGCGGCGAGGCGCGCACCGTCCGGTAGGCGGTGACGTCGTCCACCTCCCAGCCCAGCTCGATCAGCCCGGCCACCAGGGTCTCGGTGGCGATGTCGGCGCGCGGCAGGAAGACCCGGTCGATCGGGTCGAAGACGGGGTCGTAGGGCGGCCAGTCCTCCAGGAGGCCCGCGGCCGACTGCTCGCCGCTGGGCACCAGGTCGGGCTTGACGCCGAAGGCGACCAGCGCCTTGGCGGTCTGCTCGCCGACCGCCGCGACCTTGATCCCGGCGAAGGCACGGGCGTCCAGCCCGTACTCCTCGAACTTCTCGCGGACCGCCTTGACCGCGTTCACGGACGTGAAGGCGATCCACTCGTAGCGCCCGGTGACCAGGCCCTTGACCGCGCGCTCCATCTGCTGGGGCGTACGCGGCGGTTCGACCGCGATGGTCGGGACCTCGTGCGGCACCGCGCCGTAGGAGACGAGCTGGTCGGAGAGCGAGGCGGCCTGCTCCTTGGTGCGCGGTACGAGCACCTTCCAGCCGAACAGCGGCTTGGACTCGAACCACGACAGCTGGTCGCGCTGGGCGGCCGCGCTGCGCTCACCGACCACGGCTATGACCGGCTGCCCGCCGTCGGGCGAGGGCAGCACCTTGGCGGCCTTGAGGACCTGCGCGACGGTGCCGAGGGTGGCGGTCCAGGTGCGCTGGCGGGTGGTCGTACCGGCGGCGGTGACCGTCATCGGGGTGTCGGGCTTGCGGCCCGCCGCGACCAGTTCACCGGCGGCCGCGGCCACGGTGTCCAGGGTCGTGGAGACCACGGCGGTGGCGTCGCTGGCGCCCACCTCCGACCAGCAGCGGTCGTCGGCGCTGCGCGCGTCGATGAAACGTACGTCCGTGCCCTGCGCGTCCCGCAGCGGCACACCCGCGTACGCGGGCACACCGACCGCGGCGGCGATGCCGGGCACGACCTCGAAGACGATGCCCTCAGCGGCGCACGCCAGCATCTCCTCGGCGCAGTTGGCGTCCAGGCCGGGGTCGCCGGAGACCGCACGCACGACCCGCTTGCCGGTGCGCGCGGCGCCCATGACAAGATTGGCCGCATCGCTCGGTGAGCTGCTGGTCGTGGACCGCAACGCCGGGACACCGTCGGGGATTGACGCCTCGTCAGCTGCGGCCTGCAGTGGTGTGTCCACAGTGGCCCGCGCATGCGCGCGGACGACGTCGAGCACCTGTGGGTCGGCGATCAGCACGTCCGCTTGTGCCAGTGCCTCCACGGCGCGAAGCGTCAGCAGGCCCGGATCTCCGGGCCCGGCACCGAGGAAGGTGACCTGGCCGGCGGCGGGGTGGTTCGGGGCGGTGGGGTTCAAAGTGCTCGCTCCCCCATAAGACCGGCCGCACCCTTTGCGAGCATCTCGACGGCGAGTTCACGGCCCAGGGCCATGGCGTCGTCGTGGGATGCGGGTACGTGCCCGGTGGTGGACATCTGCACCAGCGTCGCGCCGTCGGTCGAGCCGACGACACCGCGCAGGCGCAGTTCGGTGACAACCTGCCCATCGGCCTGCAGGTCGGCCAGCGCACCCACAGGTGCGGAGCAGCCGGCCTCCAGGGCGGCGAGCAGGGAACGCTCGGCGGTCACGGCGGCCCGGGTGTACGGGTCGTCGAGCTCGGCGAGCTGAGCGGCGAGGTCCGCGTTGACCGCGGCACACTCCACCGCCAGGGCCCCCTGGCCGGGGGCGGGCAAAACTGCGTCGGGCGACACGAATTCGGTCACCACGTCGGAGCGTCCGATACGGGACAGGCCGGCGGCGGCCAGCACGACCGCGTCCAGCTCGCCCGACTCGACGTAGCCGATGCGGGTGTCGATGTTCCCACGGATCGGCACGGTCTCGATACGGCGCCCCAGCGACCTGGCCCAGGCGTTCAACTGCGCCATGCGGCGCGGGGATCCGGTCCCCACCCGCGCGACGCCGTCGCCGGACGCGGTCAGTTGCTCGAAGGTGAGGCCGTCGCGCGCCACCAGGGCGTCGCGCGGGTCCTCGCGCACCGGGACGGCGGCCAGCGCCAGGTCCTCGGGCTGCGCGGTGGGCAGGTCCTTGAGCGAGTGCACGGCGAAGTCGATCTCGCCCGCCAGCAGCGCGTCGCGCAGCGCGGAGACGAAGACGCCGGTCCCGCCGATCTGCGCGAGGTGCTCGCGCGAGGTGTCGCCGTACGTGGTGATCTCCACCAGCTCGACGGGGCGGCCCGTCAGCTCACTGACCGCCTGGGCGACCTGCCCTGACTGGGCCATGGCGAGCTTGCTGCGCCGCGTGCCGAGCCGCAGAGCCCTGCGACTTCCGTCGGTCATGCGTGCCCCCGTTTCGAGTCGTTCGTGTTCGCCGTGTCGGCCCGGCTGACGGCGGCGACCGTCTGCGGGTCCAGGTCGAAGAGTTCGCGCAGCGCGTCCGCGTACCCGGCGCCGCCGGGCTCGCTCGCCAGCTGCTTGACCCGCACGGTCGGGGCGTGCAGGAGCTTGTCGACGACCCTGCGCACGGTCTGGGTGATCTCCGCGCGTTGCTTGTCGTCCAGGTCGGGAAGGCGGCCGTCCAGCCGGGCGATCTCGCCCGCGACGACGTCCGCCGCCATGGTGCGCAGCGCGACCACGGTGGGCGTGATGTGCGCGGCCCGCTGGGCGGCGCCGAAGGCGGCGACCTCTTCGGAGACGATGCCGCGCACCTGGTCCACATCGGCCGCCATCGGCGCGTCCGCGGAAGCGTCGGCCAGCGACTCGATGTCGACGAGGCGCACGCCCTCGATCCGGTGGACGGCGGCGTCGATGTCCCGCGGCATGGCCAGGTCCAGCAGGGCCAGCTCGCCGCCGCGCCCCTCGGCCGCCGCAGCGACCGCCTCGCCGGTCAGGACCAGGCCGGTCGCGCCCGTACAGGAGACGACGACATCGGCGCGGGAGAGCTCGCCCGCCAGGGCCTCCATCGGTACGGCGCGGGCGCTCAGCCCGTTCGCCGCGCCGGGGGCGCCGGGCTCGGTGAGGATCCGGGTGAGCCGCTCGGCCCGCTCCAACGTCCGGTTGGCCACGGCCAGTTCGCCGATTCCGGCGCGTACGAGCGTGGTGGCGGCCAGCGAGGACATCGAGCCCGCGCCGATCACCAGCGCCCGCTTGCCCCCGGCCCACGCCTCCACGTCACCGCCCGCGGCCAGCTGCTCCAGGCCGAAGGTGACCAGGGACTGGCCCGCCTTGTCGATGCCGGTCTCGCTGTGGGCGCGCTTGCCGACCCGCAGCGCCTGCTGGAAGAGGTCGTTGAGCAGCCGGCCCGCGGTGTGCTGCTGCTGGGCGACGGCGAGCGCGTCCTTGATCTGGCCGAGGATCTGGCCCTCGCCGACCACCATGGAGTCCAGGCCGCAGGCCACCGAGAAGAGGTGGTGAACGGCGCGGTCCTCGTAGTGGACGTACAGATAAGGGGTCAGCTCCTCCAGGCCCGCGCCGCCGTGCCGGGCGAGCAGGGTGGAGAGCTCGGCGACGCCGGCGTGGAACTTGTCCACGTCCGCGTACAGCTCGATGCGGTTGCAGGTGGAGAGCACCGCGGACTCCGTGGTCGGCTCGGCCGACACGGCGTCCTGCAGCAGCTTGCCGCGCACCTCGGGCGCGATCGCGGCCCGCTCCAGCACGCTGACCGGGGCGGTCCGGTGGCTCAGTCCGACAACGAGCAGGCTCATGCCGGCATCACGGCGGGTACGTCCCCGTCGGGTCCCTTGCGCTCGTCGGCGTCCGTACGGGGCGCGCGGGCCGGTGCGGCGCCCGCGGCACCGGGGGCGGCGCCGCTGCCGTCCTCGCCCGCCTTGCGCTGCTCGTGGAAGGCCAGGATCTGCAGTTCTATCGACAGGTCGACCTTGCGTACGTCCACGCCGTCCGGGACGGTCAGCACGGTCGGGGCGAAGTTGAGGATGGAGGTGACCCCCGCGGCCACCAGGCGGTCGCAGACCTGCTGGGCGGCGCCGGCCGGGGTCGCGATCACGCCGATCGAGACGCCGTTGTCGGCGATGATCTGCTCCAGCTCGTCGGTGTGCTGCACCGCGATGCCGGCGACGGGCTTGCCCGCCATGGCCGGGTCGGCGTCGATCAGGGCCGCGACGCGAAAGCCACGGGAGGCGAAGCCGCCGTAGTTGGCCAGCGCGGCGCCGAGGTTACCGATACCGACGATCACAACCGGCCAGTCCTGGGTCAGGCCCAGCTCGCGGGAGATCTGGTAGACGAGGTACTCGACGTCGTAGCCCACGCCGCGGGTCCCGTAGGAGCCGAGGTAGGAGAAGTCCTTGCGCAGCTTGGCGGAGTTGACCCCGGCGGCGGCCGCGAGCTCCTCGGAGGAGACCGTGGGAACCGAGCGCTCGGACAGCGCGGTCAGCGCGCGCAGATACAGCGGAAGCCGGGCGACGGTGGCCTCGGGAATCCCTCGGCTTCGGGTCGCCGGTCGGTGAGTTCGGCCAGTTGCCACGGTGCTCCTGCGGGTAGAGCGAGGCTGTGGGCGGCACCTTGTCCCAGGACCACCCCGTCGAACGCAGGCTATGCCTTTGTGAACGCGTGCACAAAGATAGTGTCCGCTTTGTCCGGCCAAAGTGACCGGCGTCACGCGGCTTTTACGACACTTCGCGGAACCAACTCCCGTAGCGCACCGTTCGCACGCAACCCGCCAGTAACGCGGGAGGACCGACGGGAGCACGTGCTCTCACTCCTCACCGCTATCCCCCCGGACGCCTACAAATCGCCCACCGATGGTAATCGACCACAGGGCCCTCACGGACCGCCCCGGACTACCCCGACAGTGGCACCGCGCGGTGAGATCTCACGCACATCGCGCGGACATCAGGAGGAGGAAGCGCCCGCGGGGCGGAGAGGCACAATGACGTACATGGCCCCCTTGTTCAGCCGCAGCGCCCGCAAGAACCCCGCCGACCGCCTGGTCACCTTGATCGGCAAGCCCGGCTGCCACTTGTGCGACACCGCACAAGAAGTGATCGAGAAGGTCTGCGCCGAAACCGGCGCCTCCTGGGAGAAGAAGGACATCACCGAGGACCAGGAGCTGCACCGCAAGTACTGGGAACAGATTCCGGTCGTCCTGGTGGACGGCGCCCAGCACGACTTCTGGCGCGTGGACCCGCAGCGGCTGCGGAAGGCACTGGGCGCTTGAGGCCCCTTTGGCGCCCCCTTGATCCGCCCTTGATCGCCATTTGATCGGCAGGGATGGCCGTAACGCACCTGTCGGCGTCCCCCGGCCTGCCCGACACCCAGCCGTAACCGGTTGCTCCGAACAAACTGGCTAGGCTGGTGTTATGGCCCACCCGTCGCCCGACCACCACACCGGTACGAGCGCCTACGGCGCGCCCCGTCGACTTGGATGGTTCACCCGCCGTAGGCGCCCCGCGACCGCGCGGAGCGTGCTCGCGGGCGAGGCCGCGGCCGAGGCCGCGCGCAAGTCCTCCCAGGAAGCCGAGGCACAGGCCTCCTTCCAGGACGAGAAGGCGTCCGCGGAACCGGAGTTCCCCGTCGTCGGCGACGAGCACGCCGCGGCCTTCTTCGACCTCGACAACACCGTCATGCAGGGCGCGTCCCTCTTCCACTTCGGCCGCGGCCTCTACAAACGCCGCTTCTTCCACAAGCGCGACCTGGCCCGGTTCGTCTGGCAGCAGATCTACTTCCGGGTCGTGGGCTCGGAGAACCCCGAACACGTCGAGGACGCCCGCAACAGCGCGCTGTCCATCGTCCAGGGCCACCGCGTCTCCGAGCTGATGACCATCGGCGAGGAGATCTACGACGAGTACATGGCCGAGCGCATCTGGCCGGGCACCCGCGCGCTGGCCCAGGCCCACCTGGACGCGGGCCAGAAGGTCTGGCTGGTGACCGCGGCCCCGGTGGAGACCGCGACGATCATCGCCCGCCGCCTGGGCCTGACCGGCGCCCTGGGCACCGTCGCCGAGTCCGTGGGCGGCGTCTACACGGGCAAGCTGGTGGGCGAGCCGCTGCACGGCCCCGCCAAGGCCGAGGCGGTACGCGCCCTGGCCGCCGCCGAGGGCCTGGACCTGTCGCGCTGCGCCGCCTACAGCGACTCCGCCAACGACATCCCCATGCTCTCCCTGGTCGGCCACCCCTACGCCGTCAACCCCGACAGCCGGCTGGCCAAGTACGCCCGCGAACAGGGCTGGCGGCTGCGGGACTACCGAACGGGCCGCAAGGCGGCCAGGATCGGGATTCCGGCCGCCGCCGGGGTGGGCGCCCTCGCGGGCGGCGCGGCCGCCGCGGTGGCCCTCCAGCGCCGCCGCCGCTGACCTTTCTTGATCACTACGCGTCGCACACCGGGCAATCCCTGCTGCATACCCCCACCGGTCCCCCGCCAGTCCCATTGCTGCCGGGCAGCCACAACACGCCCCGCAAGCAGGCAGATCACGCTCCCATCCGATCAATTTCTGTCCAAGGTTTGGTACTTGATCGAGCACCAATCCATAACGGAACAGACGTAATCGATGATTTGAGCAACTAGGTGTAGCGCTGCCTGTACGAAGCGTTATTCTCCTCAGACGCAAACCGGTACCCACGCGTCCCTACGACGGGTGAACGGTCCCGCACTGCACGTGATGGAAGCTCTGCCTCTGGGAGTCCCGTGTACCCACACGTCGGGGTTGACGCCTCGGGCCTGGCTACGCTGCGTACGACACTCGTCGACCACCTGCGCAGTTTCGTCCCCACCGCGTACGCCGTCCCCGCCTTCGCCTCGCCCGCCGCCGGCCCCGCCGGTCCCTGCTATGCCCTGGCCGACGGGAGCGCGGCGGTCAGCAAGACGACGGCCGGCAGAGCCCGGCGCGCCGGCACCGCCACCTCCACCGCACGCCGCCCCGGCGCCGACAGCGACAGCCGCCGCATGATGGACCTGGTCGAACGCGCCCAGGCCGGCGAGGCCGACGCCTTCGGCCGCCTGTACGACCAGTACGCCGACACGGTCTACCGCTACATCTACTACCGCGTGGGCGGACGGGCCACGGCCGAGGACCTCACCAGCGAGACGTTCCTGCGCGCCCTGCGCCGCATCGGCACCTTCACCTGGCAGGGCCGCGACTTCGGCGCCTGGCTGGTGACCATCGCCCGCAATCTGGTCGCCGACCACTTCAAGTCCTCGCGCTTCCGCCTGGAAGTGACCACCGGCGAGATGCTGGACGCCAACGAGGTCGAGCGCAGCCCCGAGGACTCCGTCCTGGAATCCCTCTCCAACGCCGCCCTGTTGGAGGCGGTGCGCAAGCTCAACCCCCAGCAGCAGGAGTGCGTGACGCTGCGCTTTCTGCAGGGCCTGTCGGTCGCCGAGACCGCCCGCGTCATGGGCAAGAACGAAGGCGCGATCAAGACACTCCAGTACCGGGCCGTACGCACCCTCGCGCGGCTCCTCCCGGACGACGCCCGCTGACCCTCACCGACCCTCGGTAACGGCCCATGACCAATCGGTCAGATCATCGTGAGTGCGTAACCCGAGTGCCGCGCCGCTCGTTGTGCGGGATGCAGGCTCCCTGCGGTCACGCCATGCCCGCAGCCCCTCACTCGATCGAGTGGACGCGAGCAGGGTGTGCAACCTTCCGGCCCGTCTGGATAGTCAAAGCCAGTCCGGGGAGTCGAGCGGGATGACGAGAGGAGGTGCCGCCCGTGATCACGAACGTATCGGTGCACCGGCGGGCTCACGCCTTCGCCCAAGCCCTGGAGGAGCAGGTCCTCCAGGACACGGCGGCCGAGGACGAGGCCGGCAGTCCGGCGCACCAGTCGGAACGGTCCGAAGCGGCAAGGTTGTTGGCGGTGGCCGACGGCCTCGGAGAGCTCCCCAGGCCGGAGCTGGACCCCGAGGTCAAAATCGTCCAGCGCGCCCAGCTCATCGCCGCCATGGAGGCGGCGTTCGCCGAGGGCGAGGCCCCACCACCCGGTGAGCGGGTGCCACGGCAGCGAGCGGCCAGGGGTGCGCACCGGGCCGCCAAATCGATCGGCAGGCTGCGCCCCAAGTCCCGCCTGACCAAGGGGCTCGCCGCGGGCGGGCTGACGGTCGGGGTGGCCGCCGGGGCGTTCAGCGGGGTCGCCGCGGCCAGCTCGGACGCCCTGCCGGGCGATTCGCTCTACGGCCTCAAGCGCGGCATGGAGGACCTCAAACTCGGCATGGCCGACGACGAGTCCGACCGTGGCAGGCTCTACCTCGACCAGGCCTCCACACGCATGCAGGAGGCCCGCCGCCTCATGGAGCGCGGCCGCGCGGGCGAGCTGGACCACGAGTCGCTGGGCGAGGTCCGCCGGGCCCTGTCCGGCGTCCAGCACGACGCCACCGAGGGCCACCGGCTGCTGAGCGAGGCGTACAAACGCGATGGCGCGCTGGGGCCCATGCAGGCCCTGGACTCCTTCGCCACGGCACACCGCGACGGCTGGTCCCAGCTGCGCGAGAGCCTCCCCCTCCAGCTCACCGACGTCGGCGACCAGGTGAACTCCGTCTTCACCGCCATAGACGACGAGGTCGGTCCGCTGCGCTCGCTGCTGCCCACCGTCCCGGGCAACGCGAGCGGCCGTGGCGGCACCCCCGCCGCCCCCGGCACCGGCGCCGCGAGCTCCCAGCGCGGCGACCACCGTCCCACGCCCGGCCACGGCTCCGGTTCCGGCAAGCAGGACGGCAAGCCCCACCAGCCGCGCCCGTCCTCCTCCCCGTCCCAGAAGGAGGGCCTGCTCGGCGGCACCACCGGCGGTCTGCTGGAACCACCCGCCGAGGCGACCACCCCGCCGCCCCCGGCGGGCAAGGGCCAGGAGAGCAAGCCCGCCCAGCCCGATGTCACGATCCCGCCGCTGCTCCCTGACCTGCTGCCCGGGCTCGGCATCGACGGCGAGGACTCCTCCCGGTAAGGGCCTCCTGGCGATCGCCACGGCCCGGCGCCCGGTGTTCTTCCGGTCCTTCCCTCGGACGAACACCGGGCGCCGCCGCGTGTGCGCACACCCCGCGACGGCGCCCGGCCCCGTAAGCACGGCTCAGAAGAAGACCGACCTGCGCTGCACCAGCAGCTTGTAGAGCGTGTGCTGGATGGTCTCGCGCACCTGGTCGGTGAGGTTGAACATCAGCATCGGGTCGTCCGCCGCCTCCGCCGGATACCCGTCCGTCGCGATCGGCTCCCCGAACTGGATCGTCCACTTCGTCGGCAGCGGCACCAGGCCCAGCGCCCCCAGCCACGGGAAGGTCGGCGTCAGCGGGAAGTACGGGATGCCCAGCACCCGCGCCAGCGTCCTGGCGTTCCCGATCTTGGGGTAGATCTCCTCCGCGCCCACGATCGAGCACGGCACGATCGGCACCCCGGCCCGCAGCGCCGTCGAGACGAACCCGCCCCGCCCGAACCGCTGGAGCTTGTAGCGCTCCGAGAAGGGCTTCCCGATCCCCTTGAAGCCCTCCGGCATCACCCCGACCAGCTCGCCGCGCTCCAGCAGCATCTGCGCGTCCTCCGCGCACGCCAGGGTGTGCCCGGCCTTCCGCGACAGCTCGTTGACCACCGGCAGCGCGAAGACGAGATCGGCGGCGAGCATCCGCAGCCGGCGCTCGGCGGGGTGGTGGTCGTGCACGGCGACCTGGAGCATCAGCCCGTCCACCGGGAGGGTGCCGGAGTGGTTGGCGACGATCAGCGCGCCGCCGGTGTCCGGGATGTTCTCCAGACCCCGCACCTCGACCCGGAAGTACTTCTCGTAGAACGGCCGCAGCACCGACATGATCACCTGGTCGGTGAGTTCCTTGTCGTACCCGAAGTCGTCGACCTCGTACTCGCCGGTGATCCGTCTGCGCAGGAAGCTCAGCCCGCCCGCCAGACGCTCCTCCCAGGACGGCCCGGCCTCGGCGGCCGCACCGGCCCGCTGCGCCGGTGCCTGCTCGTTCTCGTGCCGCTGCTCCGGTACGGGCGCGAGCGCCGCGCTCCGCCCCGTACGCCCCGCCCGCTTGGCCCTCCTGCGCGCCCTCGGCTCCTCGCCGAACGGAATGACCTTGGCGTCCGCCATCGTGGGTGAACTCCTCACTGGGTCGGGCCGCTGCGTGCGGGGAGCACGGCGGCGAGCCGGTCGACGGTACGGGCGAGCAGCTCGGGCGGCAGCAGTCCGGCGCCACGGCTGCGGACGAACTCCGCGAAGGTCTGTGCCGTCGTGTACTTCGGGTGGAATCCCAGTGTCTCGCTCATCTGGGTCGTCTGGACGACCCGCCCATGGGTGAGCATCCGCAGCTGCTCGGGCGAGAAGTCGGTGACGCCGAGCGAGCGCAGCGCGGAGCCGGCCCAGGAGACGGTCGGCAGGAACAGCGGCAGCGTGGGCCGCCCCAGCCGCCGCGAACACTGCGACAGCAGCAGCACGCCGTCGCCCGCGATGTTGAACGTGCCGCTGTTGAGCGTGCCGCGCCGGGGCTTGGAGGCGGCCAGCCGCAGCACCTCGATGGCGTCGTCCTCGTGGACGAACTGCAGCCGCGGGTCGTACCCCAGGACGGTGGGCAGCACCGGCAGCGAGAAGTACTCCGCCAGCGGGGAGTCCGCGCACGGGCCCAGGACGTTGGCGAAGCGCAGGACGCACACCGCCACATCGGGCCGCCGCCGCGAGAAGCCGCGTACGTACCCCTCCACCTCGACCGCGTCCTTGGCGAAGCCGCCGCGGGGCAGCGACTTGGGCGGGGTGGTCTCGGTGAAGACGGCGGGGTCGCGGGGGGCCGCCCCGTACACGCTCGTGCTGGACTTCACCACCAGCCGCTTCACATGGGGGGCCTTCTGGCAGGCGCCGAGCAGCTGCATGGTGCCGATGACGTTGGTCTCCTTGACCGACGCGCGGCTGCCGCGGGCGCCCAGCGGTGTCCCGTTGACGTCCATGTGGACGACCGTGTCGACACCGGTCTCGGCCACGACCTTGGCGATGGTCGGGTGCCGGATGTCGGCCTGCAGGAAGTCGGCACCGCCGAGATGGTGCTCGGGAGGTACGGCGTCCACGCCGATCACCCGGTCGACGTCGGGGTCGCGCTGAATGCGTCGTACGAACCGGCCCCCCAGCTGTCGTGCGACTCCAGTGACGAGCACGACCTTGCCCAAGATCAGCCCTTCCTTCCCACCCTGGTCCCTCACCTGAGCCGAGCTTCGGCGGCCACGCTATCGGGTGCTTGTTGCCCTGTGATGACCGCCGGATGCACGGAGCGACATTTCAAGCCTTGGCCTGAGCATCGCCGCCCTATTCCGGCGTTTTCCCGCCAGAACGCACCACAGCCCCCCACCGCACAGTGTGGTGGGGGGCTGCAGAATCGCGATCAGCGACGCTTACTTCTTGTTGCGACGCTGAACACGGGTGCGCTTGAGCAGCTTGCGGTGCTTCTTCTTCGCCATCCGCTTGCGCCGCTTCTTGATAACAGAGCCCACGACTACCCTCGCTCACTTCGAATCACTCGGTGCGGGGCGTCCGAGCCCACACTACCTACATCGGGCCAGCCTACCCGCCACCGGGCGTACGGCGTAATCCGAGGGTCTCCCCTATGGGATCACGGGCTCTTTCAGGCCGACTCCACCCCCACATAGGACTCGCGGAGGTAGTCGTGAACCGCTTGCTCCGGCACCCGGAACGACCTCCCCACCCGGATCGCCGGCAGATGACCACTGTGCACCAAGCGGTACACGGTCATCTTCGACACTCGCATCACCGTGGCAACTTCCGCCACGGTAAGGAACACGACCTCATTCAGAGGCCTCTGCTCTGCAGCCATGACACACCTGAACCTTCCGCACATGACGGGCACCGGCTTCCCCTCCGGTGACTCTTCGTCGCTATGCGCTCACTCCCCAGGTTAGGGGCGGGTGATGCGAGTGGGGAAGAGGAGCAGCCATCGGCCGCCTACTGTGACAGACACGCTCGATTGAGTACATAGCGAGTAAGCGGTCGGTAGTAATCAGACCGCACAGCGTCATCAAGCGGAACGACGGCGGACACCCGCCCCTCGGCCCGTCCGACGAACAGCGCGGGATCATCCGTATCCGCCAGGCCGATGGCCTCAAAGCCCAGCTGACCTGCTCCGCAGACCCAGCCGTGGTCCCCGATCACCAGCTCGGGAAGCGGGCCTGCGGCGTCTGCGGCAGCGGCCAGGGCGGTACGAACCGGGAGGGGGGAGTGGGTGTGTACGCCCGGCTCACTCGAAGTGCGCCGCACGCCTGCTTCGCGCATCAGCGCGACTCCCCGTACGTAGTCAAGGTTGTACGTACGTACCCCGAATCGGGTCGCTATGTCGACACTGCCGCCATACTCCGGGGTGAGGACGGGGCATCCCACCGCTGAGAGAGCGTCTGCGAGGGCTGCGTAGAAGCCCAGAAGACGGTGCGGATGGCCCGTTCCGATCAGTACGGGCGAGCGCCGCACGGCCGCCGCGCCGACCCGGTCGGCGAAGGCGTCCAACCCCTGGATCGTACGGTCCGGGTCGATCACATCGGGGCCGGAAGTGTGCGCAGGGTCGGCCGAAACCCCGCACATCGCCCCCATGAGCTCCAGGAGATCCCGCAGCGACCAGTCCCGCTCGGGCTCCAGCCCGAGCAGCACCCGTGGGTCGCCCACCGCGAAGAGCCGGTAACGGCCCAGGCTCTTCTCCCGCGTGGTCGCGATCGTCCCCGAGAGCCCGGTGGCGACCAGATGCGCCCGCAGCGCGTCCTTGTCCAGCCCCGCGTCCAACACGGCCTCCATGCTGGCGCGTTGCTTTCCGTCCTCATGCCCGAACCGGCCGGTAGTCACACGTCCGTGGGCTTCTGCCGCGGCAACAGGCCCTGCTACGGGAGCAGTCCGTGCGCGGGGAAGACGGCGCGGCGGGTGGCCAGCAGGGCCTGGTCGAGGCGGTCGGCGGGGTCGTAGCCCTGCTCGGCGAAGTCGCGCCAGTACGGCTCGCGCCCGTCCGTCATCCGGTGCGGCGCCAACTGCCGGGTCAGCCGGAAGACTTCGTGGCGCCACTCCTCGGGCACCGCGGACTCCGGGTCCACGGGCCGTCCCGCGGCGATCGAGGCCAGGTGCGTCCAGGTACGCGGCACCACGTCCACCACCGCGTAACCGCCGCCGCCCAGGGCGATCCAGCGCCCCTCGGCGTGCTCGTGCGCCAGGCCGTGGCAGGCCTCGGCCACCGCCCGCTGCGCGTCCACGCTCACCGCCAAGTGCGCCAGCGGGTCCTCGAAGTGGGTGTCGGCGCCGTGCTGAGTGACGATCACATCCGGCTGAAAAGCCCCCAGCAGCTCCGGGACCACCGCGTGAAAGGCCCGCAGCCAGCCCGCGTCCCCCGTCCCGGCCGGCAGCGCCACATTCACCGCGCTGCCCTCCGCACCGTCCCCGCCGGTCTCCTCCGGCCAGCCGGTCCGCGGGAAGAGAGTGCGCGGGTGCTCGTGCAGCGAGATCGTGAGCACCCGCGGGTCCTCCCAGAACGCGGCCTGCACACCGTCCCCGTGGTGCACGTCCACATCCACGTACGCGACCCGCCGCGCCCCCAGCTCCAGCAGCCGCGCGATCGCCAGCGAGGCGTCGTTGTAGACGCAGAACCCGGCCGCGCCACCCGGCATCGCGTGGTGCAGCCCGCCGGCGAAGTTCACCGCGTGCAGCGCCTCCCCGCGCCACACCGCCTCCGCCGCCCCCACCGACTGCCCGGCGATCAGCGCGGCGGCCTCGTGCATCCCCTTGAAGGCCGGATCGTCCTCGGTACCGATGCCGTACGAGACATCCGCGTCCCGCGGATCGGCGGAGGCCCGGCGCACCGCGTCGATGTAGTCCTCGCGGTGCACGAGCCGCAGCGTGGAATCGCCTGCCGCCTTGGCCGCGACCACCGTCAGGGGGCCGTCGGCGAGCCCGTACGCCTCGATCAGCCGCATGGTCAGCGCGAGCCGCACCGGGTCCATCGGGTGACCGGGCCCGAAGTCATAGCCCGTTACTGCCTCGTCCCACATCAGCTGTGCGCGGCCGCTCATGCCCGCCACCGTATCGGGCGCCCCCGGAACCGAACGATGGGGCATACACCAACGTCAGCGCGACCAGCGCCATCGGGACCAGCATCGCCCCGCGATAACTCCACGCATCGCCCAGAGCGCCCACCAGCGGCGAACCCACCAGAAAACCCACATAGTTGAAGATATTCAGCCGCGCCACCGCGGAGTCCGAGGCCTGCGGACCGCCGTGCTCCTCGGCCCGCCGCCCCGCCGCCGCGAACGTCTGCGGCACGATCACGCACAACCCCAGCCCCAGCAGCGTGAATCCGGCCATGCCCGGCCAGGCGCCGGGCGCCGCCGCCACCACCGCGAAGCCGGCCACCGCCACCACCGTCCCGGCCCGTACGACCGCGACCGCCCCGAAGCGCCGCACCTCCAGATCCCCAACGGCCCGCCCCAGCAAGGTCGTCACCATGTAGACGTTGTACGGGACCGTCGCCAGCTGCTCCGAACTCCCCAGCACGTCCTGGAGGTACTTCGCGCTCCAGTTGGCGACCGTCGAGTCGCCGATGTACGCGAACGCCATCACCAGGCACAGCGGCAGCAGCACCCGCACCGGGACGGCCGCGGCCCGCCGCCGTGCCACGCCCTGGACCGCGGGCTCGGCGGGCCGGTCCGCGTACCACCGCCCGGCGATCAGCGCGGCGGGCGCCACGAGGGCCACCACCGGCCCGTAGAGCACCGCGAGTTCGAGCGAGTAGTGCGCGCCCAGCCAGGCCAGCGAGGCCCCCACGATCCCGCCCAGGCTGTACGCGGCGTGGAAGCTCAGCATGATGCTGCGCCCGCACTCCCGCTGGAGGCTGACCCCCAGCATGTTCATCGAGGCGTCCAGCGCGCCCACCGCCAGCCCGAACACGCCCAGTGCGACGGCTACTTGGGCCAGCGACCCCACCGAGCCCACCGCCAGCAGCGCCAGACACACCACGGGCTGTACGCACCGCAGCACCAGCCCCGGCCGCACCCGTTTGACCAGGTGCTCGGTGGCCACGCTCCCGACGCCCGCCAGGACCGGCACCGCGGCCAGGAAGACGGGCAGCAGCGCGTCCGCCATCCCGTACCGGTCCTGGATCGCCGGAATCCGGGTCACCAGCAGCGCGAAGACGACGCCCTGGACGAAGAAGCTCAGGGAGAGCGCGCGTCTGCCGTTGCGCAGCCGGGCTCCTGGGATCGGCGGGTCCGTCATGGCCGCACAGCCTAGAACTCGCCACTACCGCTGGGTAGATGGATCACATCAGCAATTGCGGCAGCTCCGCCATGCCGGAGAAGAGCGCGGTCGCCCCGCCCAGTCGCCCGGCGGGCGTCATCGCCGTGAATCCGTACACGTCCATCCCCGCCGCCACCGCCGCCTGCACCCCCAGCGGACTGTCCTCCACCACGACGCAGCGCTCGGGCGCCACCCCCATGCTCTTCGCCGCGTGCAGAAACAGATCGGGCGCCGGCTTCCCCTTCCCCACGTCCTGCGAACTGAAGACGGTGCCTTCACCGAACCATTTCTCCAGGCCGGTCCTGCGGTGCCCGACCCTGATCCGCTCATGGCTTCCGGAGGAGGCTACGCAGTACGCAATTCCCTCCGCGGCGAGCTTCGCCAGCACCTCCGTCGCGCCGGCCACCGGCTCCAGCTCCCGCTCGAACGCGGCGAAGATCCGTGCGTGCAGTGTCTCGTCGAAGTCCTCGGGCAGCCGCTGCCCGGTCCGCTCCAGCACGGTGTCGTGTACCCGGTGGACGGCAGCGCCCATGTAATCCCGGATCGAGTCCTCGTACGAGGTCGGGTGCCCTAGCTCGGTGAGATACCCGGCAAGAATGGTGTTGGAGATCGGCTCGCTGTCGACGAGCACTCCGTCATTGTCAAAGATGACCAGGTCATAGCGCATGCCTCGACCCTAAACGGGCCTCAACTGCCTTGAGCTGCCAAAAAAACTGCCTCTGAACGCGGAAAAGCCCCGCACCATACGGTGCGGGGCTCCCCACAAAAATTGTTCGGCGGCGTCCTACTCTCCCAC
>NZ_JBSIBZ010000127.1:0-20391 GCF_058245575.1 Streptomyces sp. UF-297
GGTGACCTGGTGACCTGGTGACCTGGTGACCTGGTGACCTGGTGACCTGGTGACCTGGTGACCTGGTGACCTGGTGAGCGGCGACAAACTGCGTTTGCTCGGCAGCGCGGTGACTCCCGCGGCGGCCAGCCCGTCACGCACGGATCCCTCGGTCGTGGCGGCCTTGTTGCGCACGAACCGGAGCCAGGACTTCGGCTCCTCGGGTACGTCACGCCACACCTCGGCGAGGAAGCGATCGCTCGGAGGCTTGCCGCCGCGTAGTGCAACCTTCCCGCCCTCGACGGCGAGCAGCCTGCCCAGGGCCAGTTCAGCCAGCGCCCCGGCGCGCAGCAACTGGCCACGCCCCTGAAGATTGACGGCCTCGAACTTCCCTTTGTCCAGGGTGTAGCAGAGCAGGTACAGGCGCTGGTGTCACAGTCCGGCCGCCCGCATCCGTAGCGCCTCGCGGCCCTGGCGCCCCGCAACGATCAGCCCGCCCCCAGCCTCGTCCCACGCTCCACGAGATACTCAACACCCCATCCGCATCCGGGACTTCGAGAGGACGCCCCGACTCTCCGAAGTCAGTACTCCGTCGACGGGGAGGCCCCTGGTCTCGGCGGAGCGGCACCTCACCAGTCCCGAGGCCTTCTCGGTCGGCCCCGTACCCCATGACACGGTCCTTACGAACGGGCCGGGCAGGTCATGCGGGCGAGCACCGAAGCCCGGCGCTCGCCGTACCACGCGATCACCGCCGCCAGCGGCTCCACAGCCCGTGCTGCTCGTCGTGGCGGTAGCGGCGGTCGAAACGGTCCCGCAGAGCGCGGTTGCGGCGGTACTCGAAGTACTCCGCGTCGTCCCGGCGCCCGAACCGCCGCCCGCTGGCGCGGTAGTAGCGGCTGACGCCATAGATCAGGAGGCCCGCCGCCAGCCACACAATGGGCTTGAAGAAGCCGATGACGACGAGGACCACGAAGGCGACGACGAGCAGGACGGGCATCACAATCATCTCCGAACGGGAGTGTCAGCGGCGGCGTTTGGCCAGGCGGTCGGCGGTGGGCCAGCGGACCTCGCTCGCCCACCCGAGCCGTTCGGCGATCCGGATGAAGGCTGCCGTCGGATCGATCTGGCCACGGTCGACACCGTGCCGGGCGCACGTGGGGTCGGCGTGGTGCAGGTTGTGCCAGCTCTCACCGAACGAGAGCAGCGCGAGCGGCCACAGGTTGGTCGCCCGGTCGTGCCGACGGGTACGGAACGGCCGCTCGCCGATCATGTGGCACAGCGAGTTCACGCTCCATGTGACGTGCTGGAGCAGGGCGATGCGTACCAGACCGGCCCACAGCAGAGCGGTGGTCGCTGCGTGCAGGGTGCCGCCGACGGCGTATCCGACCGCGAACGGCAGCACCAGGCTCAGTACGCACAGCGCCGGGAAGGCGCGGGAGAGCTGCCGCATCCGGCGGTCGGCCAGCAGGTCAGGGGCGTACTGCTGCGCGGACGTCGGCTCGTCGACGAACAGCCAGCCGACGTGCGCGTGCGCCAGGCCGCGCAGCTGACCGCGCCAGCTGGTCCCGTACCGGAACGGCGAATGAGGGTCGCCCGGGCGGTCGGTGAAGGCGTGGTGCCGACGGTGCGTGGCCACCCAGCTGATCACGTCCCCCTGAAAACTCATCGAGCCGGCCACGGTCAGGACGAACCGCAGCGCGGGAGTTGCGGTAAAGCTGCGGTGAGTGAGCAGCCGGTGGAAGCCTGCTGTAACCCCCAGCCCGGTCAGCACGTAGAAGACCACCGCGATGACGATGTCCGCAGGGCCCATGACGCTTCCCCACAGCAGCCAGCCGCTGAGCACCAGCGCCAGAATCGGGAACGCCACGACGAACGAGGTCGCCACCAGATACATGCGCCGGACGGGCGTGCGCGAGCGGAGCCGCGCGGACGGAAAGGGCTCTTTGCCGGAGTAGTCCGCGGCATGGGGCGGCGCTAATGCCGATTCCGTACGCAGGGTCACGGTGACTCCTCAGACTGCTCGCTTGCGGTACGCGCAAGGCACGGCTGCCGAGGTCTGGGGCCGCAGTGATGCACAGCACAGCGGACGCTATGACCGCCGATGCGGCGAGTGCCCCGCTCAAGAGCCCACAAACCTGCCCGGATCGCAGGCCGTCGGCCCCTCTCCCCGCTCCGCCCGCTGACTCAGATCGCAATCCTGGCGGCCCGATCCGATGCACTCCGCTGTCGCCGCTACCTGACCCGGAGAAACTCTCGGCCTCCCCGCAGCCGCGTACGTACGCGCTCCTGCGTGGCACTGCTGTCGAGGCGGACGTCGAGTGCCCCGGGCCCGAGGACGTCGGCTCGGAGCCCCGCAGGCAGCCGGGCCGCATCGAGCCCGTCGCGCCGGGCAATGAGAACACCGAGTTCATGACGGCTGAGGGCGTCCGCTCCGCCGAGGTGGACCATCCCGGCCTGATCGGACATGGCGATCTCCCACAAGGCCGACGCCAGGTCCTCGACGTGCACCGGGCAGCGGATGTCGTCGGTGAACAGGACACCGTCGTGTGCACCTTCGGCCAGGGCATGCACCATGCGCTCGTGTACGGATCGCCCGTGCCCCTGCGGCGATTCGGGGCCTGCGGTACGACGCGGAAGTCGATGCCTCCGTCCGTAGCGAGGCTCGCGCTATCAGCTGGGTCTTGCAGGCGGATGAGGGTGAGGCGTATCGGCCCCCAGCCGCGGCCGCTGACCTCATTGGCATCCAACGCGGCGCCGTCACCCGATAGGCCCGCATCGACGGCGACAGCTGGGCCGACTACCTGGCGGCTCGCGCTGCGTGAGTGCCCAGCCGTTCAATGGGTACGGGGGCGTGATGCCGTGGAGATCGGGCACGAGCAGTCAGACAAAGTCGGCGGGCCGTATGGGGAACGCGTTCGCCCGGAAACAGGGTGCGGCTATGCGCGCGCCTCGTCTGGTTCTCCGTTGGGCTCCGCAGCCGCAGCTTCCTGCCGAGATCGGGTTCGCGTGCCCCAGCGTTCAATCGATGGGCCGACGGCGCCGGCAGCGGCGAAGAACGCGCCGAGGAGCAGCCAGCCGGCCGTGCCCAGTCCGAGCACGACGGTGGTGAGGATGGCGGGGGCGAGCGCTTGGCCTGCGCTGAAGCCAAGGCCGAGAAGCCCTTGGTACTGGCCTTGGGCATGGTCTGGTGCCAGGCCGAATCCCAGGGCGAAGCCGGCCGAGGACTCCCATATCTCCCCGAGGCTGTGGACGAAGATCGCTGCGACCACGAGGCCGGCGGCCGCCCACATAGGAGTGTGTGCGGTCAGGGCCATCATCGGGCAGCTGAGGAGGAAGAGCAGTCCTGCCGTGCGGAACGCTTTGCCGCCATCGCGAGGGGTTTCGATGCGGGAACCGATTCTGGTCTGCAAGAGGACGCAAACTCCAGAATTGATCGCGGATACCGCGGCCACGGTCCAGCGCGGTGCGTCTGTGTGCTCCGAGATCCAGATCGGCAGAAGCAGGGACACCACCGGATACTGCAGCCCCATCGCTCCGTAGAGGGCTGTGAAGGTCACGAACGGACGGTCGGTGAGAGCGATCCAGCGGTGCTGCTGTGGCGGTTGCGCCAATGCCCTGTAGTGGGGGAGCAGAAACAGGAGGAGGGCGCAGAGCGCAAAGCTGGCCGCATTGCCCAAAATCAGCACGATGTAGGCAGTACGAGTATTCGCTGTCACCGCGAATCCGGCACCCACGGTTCCCAGGACGACGCCCAAATTGACGTAAGTGCGGAGCTTTGCCCTAAACAGCGCTGGGCGGTCAGTACCGACCCGGACCACGAGGGCACCCCAGGCTGCGCCGCCAGCGGCGGCGGCAAGCTGGTCAATGGTAGCGATGATCGTAAGGCCGGCCCAGCTCTCGACCAGCACGAGAGCGGACATCGCCACTGCTTGAACCGCCAAAGCGAGCATCATGATCGTGCGCGGCCCACGTCGATCGGCCAGGTGACCTCCCGGTATCCCCGCGAGGAGGCCGATCAAGCCGGCGACAGTGAGGGCGACGCCCACCTGCACAGCCGGTAGATCCACGACCAACGTGAAGTAGAGCGCCGCCGCCGTGTTGAAGAGCCCATTGCCCACTCGGTTCACGAAGCTGGCCAGGATCAATACACGTTCTGACCTGTTGCCCCCCGCTATCTGAGCTATTCGGCTTCGGCCGGGCGATCTTCCCTTGATCATGGGCGCAGGCTAGCAGCGGTCGTACACACCGTCAGTGGTGCGGAGTTGCCGACCGTCCACGACACGACCGCCGTACCCTGAGTATCCCGGGCGCCGAATACCGCAACTCTTCAACTTCGGTGCTTCATCAGTGGCCTGGGGCTTCGAAGAGTCGGTATGTGGCAGTCAATGCGGTTCCTCCTCGTCTGCGCCGGGAGAGATCGTCCTCATTGGCTGAGTGAGGGGCAAAAGTGAGGGGAAAAGCTGTCAGCTGTGACGAGTTCGTGTGGGGTAGGGCCGTCTGGAGTCGGTGTGACCGCGAGGCGTTCGGCGAGAACGGCGACCGCTTCGCGGTCTCTTTCGAGGGCGCCGCGTTCGTCGTCGGTGAGGTCGAGTTGCTCGATCATCTGGTCGATACCGTCCTTGACGGTGGGAGTTGGCCCCGCGCAGACTGTTCTGGCACGTAGCAAGCATGCGAAGCCTCTGGTGGTGATCCCCGGCGAACACCGCGCCAGCGCTTTCCTGCGCTGCGGTCCCTGTCGGTGGATAGGCTCCCGGTATGGACGTCCGTGTGGAGATCATTCGGGAAGCCAGTGACGAACTGGTCGACGCCTTCGGCCGGTTGTTGCCGCAGCTGTCTTCGACGGCCAAACCCCTCGATTACGAGGCGATCGACCGGATGGTGTCGTGTGACGCCAACACTGTGCTCGTCGGCCGGACGTCCGAGGGGATCGTCGGAACCCTGACGTTGGCGCTGTTGCCTCTACCGTCCGGATTGAGGGCCCGGGTTGAAGACGTGGTTGTCGACACTGCGGCGAGAGGGCAGGGAGTCGCGGCACTCCTCACCCAGGAGGCCTTGCGGATCGCCCGGGAGGCGGGTGCCCGGACGGTGGATCTCACTTCCCGGGCGGATCGTGCCGCAGCGAACCGGCTGTATGAGCGTCTCGGCTTCCAGGCTCGGGAGTCGAAGGTCTATCGCTTCCCGATCGACTAGCTGCGTTCCTCGAAGGACGTACACGTAGCGGCGCCATCGTGCGCGAGCGGGAGGGGCTGGGCGCCCCCAGATCCAGGGACGGGCGCAGGTGTTGAACTGGGCGGTAGCCAGTTCGGTGGCATAGGCGATGTCAGGGGGAGGAGGAACGGCCGGCCGGGGAGGCCTTGCGGAACAGGCGCCACCAGTCGTCCTGCAGGTTGAGTCAGCAGGTGCCGACCGGGATGAAGGCGTGGCGGATGTGTGGCTGTTCGGCCGGCCAGGCCCGAGTGGACACGTTGCGGTGCGCGGAAAGGTGGTCTCGGTGACGATCCAGATCGCCTCGGTAGGACGGAGCTTCTCCACTCGCTCCCGAAACTGCTGGTACCAGACACCGCTGCGGGACGACGCGGTCATCGTGACCTCGTGCCCGTCACAGACCCGCAGCCCGCCGAAGCCCCAGGTCTTCTCCGGCCCGCGTCCGTAGTCGAGTTCGACTTGGCCCGGTGTTCGTCGGGCGACCAGGCCGGTGCGGACGGAAGGCGCGCGGAGTCACCGGGCCGAGCTCGTCGGCGCAGATGACCGTGGCACCGGGGGCGGTTTGGTGTACGGCCCGATGATCCGTGTCCTTCGCCCACAGCTCACAACTCGTCGACGGGTTCCCAGCGCAGTCGGCCCGGCGGTAACGTCCGCACCAGCGCGATGATCAGGGAACGTTCCCGCCCGGTGTCCCGGCGCGTACGCCCCTGCCCGCCCAAGTCCTCAAGTCCCGTAATGCCGCGGCGGTCGAAGCGGTACAGCCAACGCCGCACAGTTTTGGCACTGCACCCCAGCGAGTTCGCGATCACCGGCACCCACTGTCCGGACCAGCTCAGCTGAACCATCCGGGCCGCACCGCCAGGTCACATGAGGCCTTCCGGGCCCGCACCAGCCGGTTCGCGATCTTCTGCTCTTCCTCATCGCGGCAAGGCCGCGCCCGCAGCACCATCGCTCAGCACCCGCCCCGAGCATCCGTACCCGCCCCGCTACCAGCGCACTTACCCGCTCGAACGGGTACGCAGCGCTAGCTCCTTGTGCGGCGGGTCGCTACAGCGATTCAGCGCCTGTGGGCCGCCCAGCATGATCCAACGGGTAGGCCCTAGACTTCGGGGCCAATGTTTCGCAAAGCCAGGTACGGCGCGGGGGAGCCCCGTACACAACGATTGGGTAGCCAGTGCTTTTGAAAACGTTCGGCTGGTCGTTCGCGGTCACCGCGCTCGGCCTGGTCGCGGCGGTGTTCTACGGGGGGTGGACCGGCTTCGGGGTCGTGGCGATCCTGTCCATCCTCGAGATCTCGGTGTCCTTTGACAACGCCGTGGTCAACGCCGGGATCCTGAAGAAGATGAATGCCTTCTGGCAGAAGATCTTCCTCACCATCGGCATCCTCGTCGCCGTGTTCGGCATGCGGCTGGTCTTCCCTGTCGTCATCGTGGCCATCAGTGCAAATATCGGGCCCATCGAGGCCGTCGACCTGGCGATGACCGACAAGAACCAGTACCAGCAGCTGGTCACCGACGCTCATCCGGCGATCGCCGCCTTCGGTGGCATGTTCCTGCTGATGATCTTCCTGGACTTCATCTTCGAGGACCGTGACATCAAGTGGCTCGGCTGGCTGGAGCGTCCGCTCGCCAAGCTCGGCAAGGTCGACATGCTGTCGGTCTGCCTCGCGCTGATCGTCCTGCTGGTCACCTCGATGACCTTCGCCGTCAACGCCCACCAGCACGGCGGCACTCACGTCAACAAGGCCGAGACCGTACTGATCTCCGGCGTCGCCGGTCTGATCACCTATCTGATCGTCGGCGGCCTCTCCAGCTTCTTCGAGAACAAGCTCGAGGAGGACGAGGAGCGCGAGCACGAGGCCGAGGAAGAGGCCAGGCGCACCGGCAAGAAGAACACCGGCATGGCGATGGCCGGCAAGGCCGCGTTCTTCATGTTCCTCTACCTGGAGGTCCTGGACGCCTCGTTCTCCTTCGACGGCGTGATCGGCGCCTTCGCCGTCACCAACGACATCGTTCTGATGGCACTCGGCCTCGGCATCGGCGCGATGTACGTCCGGTCGCTGACGGTCTACCTGGTCCGTCAGGGAACCCTGGACGACTACGTCTACCTGGAGCACGGCGCGCACTACGCGATCGGCGCCCTCGCCGTGATCCTCCTCGTCACCATCCAGTACGAGATCCACGAGGTCATCACGGGCTCGGTCGGCGTCTTGCTGATCGCCTGGTCCTTCTTCTCCTCGGTCCGGCGCAACCGCAGGCTGGCGGCGGCCGAAGGAAAAGACACGGGGGCCGACGAGAAGGTTGAGGTCTCCTCCGGCGTCTGAGCCGGATCGCCAGCGCGGGCCGCAGGGCCGCCGCCGTGCGGACGGTGTCCTCCGCGAAACCTCACCGGTGGCCGACCGCCGCCCTGGACGAGCCGTCCAGGAAGGCGAAGAGATACATTTCGCGGGCGTCGGTCCGCGGCCCGTGCGGAGCATCACCGACCCAGAGTTCGTTGGGGCGGTCGGCCTCGAACCGGCCGACCGTCTCCGTCTGCCGGGGCGCCTTGAGCGCAGTCAGCCCGGTGGCTGCGGTGGAACAACCGCTGTAGCGTGCGCTCGTCCGGGCCCAGCCCAGCTGGGCCCGGAAAACCCTTCTGACCTGCGCGGCCGTGCGCTCGGGGTGCTCCTCCTTCAGCGCCATCGCCAGCTCGACCACCTCCGGCGGCTCGCGCGGCTGGGACTGGCACGGGGAGGGAACCAGGGCGTCGAGCCCGCCCCGGCGCCACACCGTGAGCGGATTGGGAAACAGCATCACCGTGGTGGGCCTGCCGCTGATCGCGGTTGTGGCGCTGGACGCCGACTCCACCGCCGTCGGTGTGATCGCCGCAGCGGTGTGGCTGCCCTGGCTGCTGGTGGGTCTGCCGGTGGGCGCGTGGGTGGACCGGATGCGTAAGCGGCCACTGATGATCGCGTGTGATCTGGTGTCCGTCGCGGCGCTGATGAGCGTCCCGCTGGCGGCGTGGCTCGACGCGCTCAGTCTGCAGCACCTGGTCGTTGTCGCGCTGATATGTGGCACCGCGGCGGTGTGCTTCAACACCGCTTACCACTCGTACATCCGGATCGTGCTCGACGGCCGCAACCTCCTGGAGGGCAATGCCCAACTGCAGGGCAGCGAGGCCGCCACCAGCGTCGCCGGGCGGGGAGTGGCGGGGCTGCTCGCCCAGGCGTTCGGTGCGGTCGCCGGGCTCGTGGCCGATGCGGTGACATTCCTGATCTCCGCGGTCTGCCTGCAGCGGATCGGAGTGGTCGAGCCGGACCGCGCTCCCGGTGAGGAAAACGCTCCCCTCCGACGGCAGGTCATCGAAGGGCTCCGCTTCGTGGGCCGGGACCGATATCTGCGAGCGATGGTCACGTGGGGTGCCGTGATCAACATGGCGCTGACGGGATACCAGGCGGTCCAGGTGGTGTTCCTGGTACGCACCGTCGGGTTGGACCCGGGCATGGTCGGGCTACTGCTGGCCGGCGGCAGCCTCGGTGGCATCGCGGGCGCGCTGCTGGCCACCAGGGTCAGCCGGCGGTTCGGCACCGCACGCGGGCTGCTGCTCCTGCAGGTCGCCACCGCGCCGTTCGCGCTGCTTCTGCCGATGACGACAGCGGGCCCGGGGTTGCTGCTGTTCGTGACCGGCGCTTTCGTCGTCGGGACGGGCATCAGTGTGGCCAACGTCGTGGTCGGCAGCTTTCGGCAGACCTACTGCCCGCCGCGGATGCTCGGCCGGGTCGTGGCGACGGCCATGATGATCAATCACAGCACCATCCCGGTCGGGTCCCTGCTCGGCGGCGTGCTCGGCGATGCGGTCGGGTACCGGCCGGCCATGTGGATCATGACAGGGCTTGTCGCGCCCTGCTGGCTCATCCTCGCCCTGAGCCCGATGTGCCGCGAACGCGACCTGCCACAGACTTACGTGCCGGTACGCGCGCATGCCGAGAGCTGAAGCAGGCTGAGACGTTCCACTCGACTGGATACCCATCGCCCGGTACTACGGCGAGTTGGCCTGCTGGGTGGGTGTGAGGCGACACCGCGCGGGTGGCGCTGGAGAATCGGCGCCGTTTTCTGTGCCATGTCGTAGAACATTATGGTGCGCCGGTCGGGGGGAGAGAGGCGGGCCGCGGCATGGCCATCTGCCGCTGCCCATAGCGGTGTTGGTATGCGGAGGGGAAGCGCCCGCTGAGGTCGTGCGCGTGCAGGCGTGCAGCGTCTTCTTGACATCGGTCCAACGTGCAGTAGAAGTGGGGCAGTTCCTTATGCGCTACTCCAACCTGTTCAGGCAGCCGTGCCCATCGCACTGCCGGTACGAGAACAGCGTCACCGTTTGGTCACGTCCATCCCGTGCCCACGTTCACAGCCCGCATGATGCTCCCCGACGACTACACCTCAAGGGAGACCATGCGCACCCGTAACGCAGCTGCCTTAGCCATGCTCGTCATGGCGCCGCTCACCGCATGCAGCACCACGTCGGCCGACTCCGGCGGACGGTCCGGAACCGCTACTACGAAGAGCGCGCCGACCGCAGAGCCAAGCGCACTTGAGGCCCGGACCGGGTCCCCGTTGCTGCCGCTCGGAGCCGAATGGAAGTGGACGTCCAAAGACGACACGATGTCCGGCAGAATCTCGGTCATCGGCTATCAACAACCCATCAGCAGCGCTGGCTCGGCTGCGCAGGAGGCCGGGGCGAAAGGCTTCGTGTGGGGTGCCCTGGAAGTCGAATTCTGTACGGACAGGGGAGAGCTCTCCGTCACCAATGCCGACTGGACTCTTGCCTACGACGACGGCCCCGGCGCTCGATCGTCGTCGACGACGTACGAGGACTTTCCCAAGCCTGAATTTCCCGGTGAAACGGCGGTGCAGGCAGGGACGTGCACGCGGGGAAAGATTGTCTACCCCGTCCCCGGGAAGAAGCGCCCGCAACGAGTCGTGTACGAGCCGAGCACCGGTTTCGACATCCGGCCGACTGCCGAGTGGGTCATTCCGAAACGCTGAGGGTATCGGCCGTCAGGGCGTGAACAGAAGCAGGTGAGCGGCGTCGCGAGTGCCGGGCGGCTCGTGCGGAGCGCGTAGGGGTCAGGACGGGGCCGTGCCCTCGTCGCGCGGCTGGGCAGGGGAGGCGAGCGACGCCAGGTAGTCGTCGAGGAGGTCCACCTGGCGGTCGGGTGGGAAGGCCGTGGGGTCGAAGAGGGCCTGTACCACCAGTCCGAGGACGAAGGACTGGGCACCGGCTGCGATGCGTGCCGGGTCGCCGGCGGGGAGTTCGCCGAGTTGCTGAGCGGCGGCGACCAGGTCGCGTAGCTTGTCGCGGCTTTGGGCGTACCGGCGGGCGTGGTCGCCGCTCAGGGCGGGGTCGGCGAGTGCGACGTCCCAGGAGGAGACCCAGATGCGGTTGGCGTCGGTGGCCCGGGCGGTCAGCGGCAGTATGTCGAGCATGGCGGCTCGCACGGCGGCCAGGCCCGTCCCGGCGGGGCGCCGGGGGCGGGCGGCGCTGTGCTGTTCGAGCAGGTCGAGGGCGTGGGCGACCAGGTCGCGTTTGGCGGGGAAGTAGTGGGTGAGCAGGCCGGTGGTGGCGCCGAGTTCGGCGGCGACGGCGCGCAGGGTCAGCCCGCCGAAGCCGTGCGCGGCCAACACTCGCCAGACCGCCTCGGAGACGTCGCGACGGCGGGCTTCGTGGTCCCCCTTGGTACGTGGCATGCTGCTACGGTACATAGCCGTAACGTTTGTTATGTGAATGGGGTCACCATGTTCTCCCTCCCGCTGCGGGACAGCGCCAGCCTCGAGCCGTTGGAGCTATGGCACGCAGAGGAGTTCGCTGCCCACCTGGACCGGGCCCGCGAGCACATCCGGCCGTGGGTGGGGCCGGCCTTCGTCACCGATGATCTCGACGGAGTGCGGGCCACCCTGCGCCGGTACGCGGAGCGGCAGGCCGAGGACGGCGCTCGCCTCTACGGGATCCGGCTCGGCGGCGTGCTGGTCGGCGGCGTGATGTTCACGGACTTCAGCGCCGCCTCGGGCTCCTGCGAGATCGGCTGCTGGCTGGAACCCGCCGCCGAGGGCCACGGCCTGGTCACCCCGGCGTGCCGCGCCCTGCTGGACTGGGCGTTGACCTCCCGGGGGCTGCATCGCGCCGAGTGGCACTGCCGGGCCGACAACGAGCGCAGCTCGGCGGTCGCCCAGCGGCTCGGTATGACGCTCGAGGGCGTACGGCGCCAGGCCTGGCCTTACGAAGGCGCCCGCTACGACAAGCAGATCTGGGCGATCCTCGCCTCCGAATGGCGAGCTGAGCACACCACCTCGTCGCACGTGGGCGGGTTCGGACGGGCCCAGTCTGAGCGCGTCGGGTAAGCAGAGGGGTAAGCATGGGCCGAGCAGCGCCCCGCTGCAAGGCACCGGATCTCAGGCCGCGCGGCCTCGGAGCCGTACGGCGTAGCTGCGCGCCGGCACCTCACAGGCCATCCTGATGCGCTGGCCACGAGGGACCGTCCCGGGCGGCCTGCTGTACCGCGGCCTTCACGCCCAGGCGGCCTGAGGCTCGGGTCTCGCCATCGCGCACGGCCTCATCACCACCGACAACGGCACCTTGTCCGCCATCACCGCACTCGACGGCAGCGCGGCCGTTGGATTTCACCTCCCACTCCCCAAGCCTCCAAGGGGCCAAGTGCCCCGAAAGGCCCGCCGGGCATCGGCGGGCGGGATGAGTCGGGGCCTGGTCCGTGACAGATCCGGAAGCGCCGATCGGGGCGGACCGAGCAGACCTGGAAAGCGCGGACCGAGCAGACCTGGAAAGCAGTGACCCGCTCCGCCCCTTGCTGTTTTAGGGCGTACCTCTGGCGACGGCTGCGGACGCAGAGGGAGGAAAGAGGGAGGAAAACAGCGTCGCGTGGGCTGTCGGCCCCCGGCCACAATGATGTCCATGGTGGCAGCACGGGATGATGAGGTGCTGGAAGTGGCAGGGGCCGAAGGCCCGTTGGCTTGGTGTCTGGTGGCCAACATTGCCCGGGAGACCAGCCATGGCGACGGCGGCCTGGACATTCGGGCCGGGCCGCGGCACTTCAGTCCCGGCGCACTTGTCCGGCTGACTCCGCCGATCTGGGGCGACGGCGGCGACCGGATGCGGGTCACGGGACGGCGGCGGAACAATAAGCGATGGTACGTATCGATCGTGGTCCCCTCCCGGCACCTGGAGAACTACCGAGTCAAGGGCATCTACGCCCCTTCTCTTTCAGCGCTGTGACGGGGACGAACCGCCGGCGGGCGCACATTCCACCTCGCCCATTTCAACGCTCGGCGCGCCCTGTACAGTCCGCTCCCTCCGCCCGTGGAACCGGTGTTGGGGCTGGAGTAGGGCGTGGTTTGTTGATCGACTCCGGAGCCCGGACAAGGGGGCTACACCGTGGCGTTGTGGCTCTCTGCTTTCGCGCAGGCGACGGGGGTGCAGTGCGCAGCGCGGTTTTCGATGAGCATGAGGACGGCATCGCCCCACGCCGGACCGTCCAGGCGTGTTCGCAGCGCATCAGCGAGCAGATCCAAAAGCGCACTTGGCGTCTGGTCGTTGAGTGCGAGCACCTCGTCGACCAGGGCGGATAGTTCGCTCTGCGTGTTGATTTCGCCTGTCAGAGCGTCGTTGAAGACGAGCAGGCGCTTGCCGGGGGACAGGGGCAACCGCGTCACATAGATGGGTACGTCGCTGCCGGCGGCTGCGATGCGTCCGATGGCGGGCACGGCTGCAAAGATCGACACCGGGGCCACCGAGCCGTCGGCCAGTACGTAGGGCGGCCGGCGGCCGCAGCATACGAGGTCGACTTCTTCGCCGTCGCTGCTGATGGTGATCAGTAGTGCCTTGGCTGAGCCTGCGCTGTGCTTGCTGAAATTCGAGTCCAGCTTCCTGGCCAGTTCTGCCAGGCTGGCCTCTTCGCCCGCCAGCAGGCGCCAGGCAGTCAGCAGTTCCGCAGCTGCTGCCTTCGGCAGAGACGGAGTGTCCTCAAGGCCGACCATGAGAAGACGAGTACCGAACGGACCGACGCGCACATCGTGGAAATCGACGCCGGACTGGCCGGTGGCGGTGGGGGAGAGGCGACGGAACTCGCCCTGCACATCGTTGATCCGCCAAACGCCGTGCTCGGCAGGGTGTTCCCTCGGGTGAGGGACCTGGCTTTCCGTTGTGCTCCGTGTTCTCCGCGTTTCCTGAACGGAGCACAGATGCCTCACGACCCACGTCAGGGCGACGATATCGGCGAGGGTGAACAGCACGATGAACGGCCGGCTGCGCCACTCGGTGAGGCTGACGAGGATGCCTGCGAGGAATGCGAGGCCACCGGGCAACAATCGCCATCGACATGCGCCTGCCTTGGGGAACAACAGGCCGAATGCCGGTACGAGAGCGAGGCCGACCATGATGCCGCGGTGCGAGCCCCGGTAGGCCATGTCCGATGCGCCGAGCGTGAGGACGGCGATGGTGCACGCTGCTGCTGCGGCGTAGTTCTTGAGGATGGCCTTCGAGCTCAGGAGGAGAGGTGACACCTGCCTCGCACCACCTTCCGGTCCGCCACGTACAGCGCACAGCGTATCCAGAACGACGCTCTGAGTAGGGCAGGTTGGAGAGAACCCGCGGCGGGAAGGCGCGCGGTTCGGACGGCTCGCTCTGGCTCTGCGCCGTGCTCACGAGCTGTGGAGCTCTTGACGGGCCCGCAGAAGGGCGGGCGGACTGGTCGGCGAACTGGCGGGGTAGGTGGGCGCATCGTCGTGGTGCGTCGTGCGCAGGACGGCCCTGCCACCCCCCTTGCAGTCCTTGGGCGTGTTGCCGATCAGTGCATCCGGCCTTGCGGAAGTTGGCCGCATCATGCTCTGCACGGGTTCCTACTTGACGCCTGAGACGGTTTTCGCCGTCGCCCGGGTGCTGCTGCAGCCGCGGCTCGGCGACCGGCTTACGGGGGTGATGTGAATCCTCGTCACCGGACCTCCCGCATACCTTTACGACGGCGTACCCGAGCAAGGCCGAGGTGCCTCTGCCGGCGTCGGGACGCTGTGCCCGTGCACGCATGCGCAGCGATGAATTTGCGCCATCGGCGCCGTTACGGGCAGCCATCGGCGCGGTATCCCCAGGGGCGTGGCGTCCGCAGGGCAATGCGGTTCGGGAATGCCACACAAGCGTGGCAGGTTCAATAAACCGGGCATGCCGGAAACGTCTGGACGGTGGACCGGCGTGGCTGTCCATGCCGTACCTGTCCATGCCGTACCTGTGATCGGGTGCCCCTGCCTGCCTGCCTTCCTCGGGCTGCGGGGACCGCTGCGGGCACACGCCAACGCATGCGAAATGCAGGGAGCTGGCCCGAGGGGCCGGGCGTGGCAAGCGGCCTGCGCCGAGTGGATTTCGACACTCGTTCAGCGCGTGGCCAGTGCTGCCCTCGGGGCAGTCGCACGGAGAGTCTTGAACTCGTCGGTCGGGAGCGGGCGTTACTGGCTGTGCTGACACGGCGGGCTGCGGCGGGGCGTCAGTGCGTTGAGCGTCGGCGGGATGGTCGACGGGATCCGGACGGGGCTTCCCTGACGTGACCTGGTCGAGTCGTACGGCGCATGGAAGGCGATTTGCGTCCGTTCGCGCCGCCGCGCTCTGGACGGCTGTCCACTGACAGGTGCAAACCAGCGTATGGCCGGATGTGGCCTGTCCCCGATCGCGGTCCCTGAGCCACCGTGGATCACGGCCGATCCGAATTGGCCATCACGGCTTGCGCGAAGGGCGGAACCCCTGTGGGTCTCCGTCTGCAGTGCCGGGATGGGCCTTTGCACCTCTACGTTCCTGTCCGGGATTCGTCTCGGCATGGACGCGAGCGGGTCTCGTGGTAGGGGTGCACTCACCTGTAGGTGCGCCTCTGCGAGGACGTCTCGCATTTCACCATCAGTGCTGCCGGCACGACCGCTTCCGATGGTGATCACGCTCGACCGGCAACTCCGGTAAGGAATTCCTCCAGTGCATCGCGCGTCGATCCGGAAATCCCGGCGACCGTGATGCGAAAACCTGCGAGTACGGGGAGTGAAGTAAGAGATGACGACCGTCACGGCAACTACGCTGCACGATCAAGTCACCTCGCTCATGGACGAGTTGGAGCGACACCCCGTTTACGACAACGGCTACTTCAAGTTCCTCGAAGGATCGCCGTGGAGCAGTCAGGCCTACGACTTCCACCGGGCGAACTTCTTCCACCGTACCGAAGGTACGGTCAAAGGCATCGCCCACGTGTGCGCACAGGCGGCGGCCAACGACGATCGTGACACGCTCGTCCTGTTCTCCTACATCCTCAACGAGGAGACCGGGAACGGCGAGGCCGGCAAGTGCCACGAAGTGCTGATGGAGAATGCCCACAACCTGCACGGCGAAGTCGAGTTCGGCCTGCCGCCGTTGCTCGTGAAAGACGCGCGGAACAGCGACCTGGTCATCGCCGAGACGCATGCGTACCGCGAGCGCACTCTGGAGCTGCTGGGCGCCAGCTACCACCGCATGCTGGGTGTCGCCATGGCCCTGGAGTCCCACGCCGACAGGATGCTGCAGGTCTGCCGCACGGCGTTCCGCAACAGCAACACCTCGCTGCCCGAGTCCGAGTTCGTCGACAACGTCGAGATCTACTTCGACGTCCACGTCGGCCAGGAGGGAGTCGAGGAGCGTCACGCCGCCGATGCGAAAAAGTGCGTCCTGAACAACTGCCGTACCGATGCGGATGTCGCCGAGATCGCCTATGGAGCGAAAGAGACCCTCAAAATCCAACTGGAGATGTGGAATGCGATGGACAAGACCGTCCGCGAGTTGAATGCGTAACGGGGGAGAGGCAGCTCGTACGACCGTGCTGACACATCGTGGAATCTCCCATGCCGTCCTGAGCATCCCGAGCTCGGCGACTCACGGAACCGCAGCGAAGATCGCCGAACTCAACCAAGGACTCGCCGAGGACGAACAGATCATCGACCTCAGTATCGGCGCGCTGGATACACCGACCGATCCCCGGATCGACCGAGGCGTAGTCGACTTCATTCAGACGCAATCCGGCACGATTCATGCGTTCGCACCCGTTAAAGGGTTCCCGTTCCTGCTGGAGTCCGTCGCGGCACGCGTGGCTCGCCTGCACGGAATCAAGTACGACCCGGACAGCGAGATCATGATCACGCCGGGCGGCGTGAAAGGCTCGATTTCGGCGGCCTTCCACGCACTGCTGAATCCCGGCGACGAGGTCGTGATTCCCGTACCCAACTGGCCGCACTACTCGGACATGGTGCGGCTGCACGAAGCCGTCCCGAAGACCGTCCTGGTCACAGCGGACGACGGCCTTACGGTGCCGGATCTCGAACATGTCCTTTCGGGGCAAACCAAGATCGTCGTCCTCGGTGACTGCATCAACCCCACGGGCAAGGTCTACTCGACGGAGGAACTGTCGGCACTGGCCGAAGTCGTCGCCCGGCACAATGCGCGGCGCGAGTCCCGCGGTGAGAGTCCGGTCTACGTCCTGTTCGACTCCCCCTACGAGGCCCATGTCCTGGGGACCCGCGCCAAGACGTTCGCCGCCATCGATGTTCCGCTCACCGACGGCAGCCACTGCTCCCTACGGCCATGGACCATCTCCGTGACCGGACCGGGCAAGACGTATGGCATGCACGGCGATCGGATCGGCTACCTCTGCGGTCCACCGGACATCGTGGAGGCGGCAGCCCGCGCGCAGGTCAACCTCACCTCGTTCGCGTCCACCTACGGCCAGATCGCCACGCACATCGCCCTGCAGCCGGAGATGGACGAGGTGGCGACATCAAGGGCGAGAACCGCGCGCACCAACCTGGAGGCCATGCTGCAAGAGCTCGACGCAGTCCCTGCATTGCAGATCAGACCTCCCCAGGGCGGCTACTTCCTGTTCGTCGACCTGTCGAGCTACGCCAACGCCTACCAGCGCCTCGGTTACGGAACCGCCGATGCGTTTCTGCTGGCCGAAGCTCGGGTCGCCACGATCGGCGGCAGCCACTTCGCGGAGGGCGAGCCCCGGAAGCACTTCGTGCGGATCAACTGCGGCCGGACGGCATCGCTGCTGAGCGAAGCCGGCAGACGCATCAGACACGCCCTCGTCCGATTGGAGTCCTGAAACGAGGCGAGCAGCATGAGAAACCCCAGCACCGCGCTCATCGACCGGATGGGCAAGAGCCAACCGCGGCACCTTGACGGGCCATCGGATCCGTCGGCGCCACGGTCGCGTAGCGCCACGTCCCGGCGACGATGCGACGCGACGCACTAGGGGCCGCCCGAGGCCTCGGCACCGACCGGCACGGGATCACCGTGCCGGTCGGTGCCGCGTCGGTTCCCGGCGGCCGTCGGCGCTCCCGCACCACCTTTCCGCCTCCGGCACACCTCGCCCAGGCCCCCAGCTCGCCCAGGCACCCCCAGATCGGTTGGCAACGCGACTTTGATGCAGGCACACACCCCGGAGGCGACGGGCATGGAGCAGGAGATCACGGACCGCTACAAGCGCACCTTCCGGCGCCGTCACGAGAAACGCGCCGCAGGTCCGGTGGCCTCGCGTACACGCCGACCCCTGCCGCCCCTGACCTACGTCCCTCTCGGCGAACATCCGCTGCGGCGCTTCCCCCAACTGCTCATCGGCCTCGCCCTGTACGGCTTCAGCCTCTCCGCCATGGTCCGCACCTCGCTGGGCGTCAATCCGTGGAGTGTGCTGTACGAGGGGCTGGAGCGCCGTACCCCCCTGAGCTTCGGCATGATCAGCGGCCTGCTCGGCGTTCTCGTACTCCTGCTCTGGATCCCCCTCAAACAGAAACCCACGCTGGGCACCATCGCGAACATCCTCGTCGTCGCGTCCTCCTCCGACCTCGGCCTCTGGCTCATCCCCGACCACCTCGGCCTCACGGCCAGGATCGGCCTGCTCGTCGGATGTGTCGTGCTCAACGGACTGTCCGTCGCCGTCTACGTCGGCGCGCGCTTCGGACCCGGCCCCCGGGACGGGCTGATGACCGGCGTGTCCGCTGTGACCGGGCGTTCCATCCGGCTCGTCCGCACCCTGATCGAGATCACGGTGCTCGCGGTGGGCTGGCTGCTGGGCGGCAGCGTGGGCGTCGGCACGGTGCTGTACGCGCTGCTGGTCGGCCCGGTCACCCAGTTCTTCCTGCCCTGGTTCGCCTACAGGAGGCCCGGCGAGCAGGTCGCGGCAGCACCGGTGCCGTCCCGAGGAGGCAAACCCGGCGGCATCCGGCGGTGGCGTGCCGTGGTGGGCCGCAGAGGTCCCGGCTCGCGGCGGTGAGACATCTTACGAGCGCGATACGGGTGGTACGTGCCCCCGCTGCGCACACAGCTGGGACATCGGTTTCCCCGCGCACCAGCCAGGACAGGCAAGGTGGCACCCGGGCGGCAGGACCGCCCCGCAGGAACCAGGAAGGGAGCGCACACCGTGCGTATCGCAGTGCTCGGAGCGGGCGGCGTCGGCGGGTACTTCGGCAGTCGTCTCGCGGCTGCGGGCGCGGAGGTCACCTTCGTCGCCCGCGGCCGGCACCTCACCGCCATACGGCGTGACGGGCTGCTGGTCCGCAGCCCGCTGGGTGACGTCCGTACCCCGCCCGCATGCGCGGTCGCCGGCCTCGACGAACTCGGCCCGACAGACCTGCTCCTCCTCGCGGTCAAGCTCTGGGACACCGAAGAGGCCGCCGCCCAGCTCGCCTCGCTGACCGACCGGGGGACAGCCGTACTGTCCCTGCAGAACGGCGTACACAAGGACACCGTGCTACGACGCCACCTGCCCGAGCGGTCCGTGCTCGGCGGCGCCTGCTTCATCTCCGCCCGCATCGAGGAACCCGGCGTCATCACCCACACCGGCACCCTCCAGAAGATGGTCTTCGGCACCTACCACGCCGGCCAGCGGTCCCTCGCGCAGGAACTGCTCACCGCCTGCCGCGCCGCCGGCATCGAGGCCGAGATCAGCGACGACATCGCCCAGGTGATCTGGCAGAAGTTCGTCTTCCTCGTCGGGCTGTCCGCCACCACCACGGCCGTACGCCAGCCCATCGGCGTCATTCGGGCCAACCCACGCTCCCGCGTACTGCTCCGTGACGTCATGGCCGAGACCGTGGCCGTGGCCCGGGCGTCCGGCGTCGCGCTGGAGGACACGTTCCCCGACGACCGGCTCGCCTTCATCGACACCCTGCCCCCGGACATGACGTCCTCCATGCACCACGACCTCGAACTCGGCAACCGCCTGGAACTGCCCTGGCTCAGCGGCGGCGTCGCCGACCTCGCGACCGAACTGGGCATCCCCGCACCCCGCAACCAGACCATCGCCGACCTCCTCGCCCCTTACGCGCTCGGAGCGCCCTCGTAAAGGGTTGGACGGCCCGGGTGGCCGTAGGACGAGGGAATGCACAGGGATATCTGATCGAATGGGGCATCCGAGCCCAACACCGGTTTAGGGCAAGTCGGTTGCGGAAAGCCTGGAATGCTCCGAGCTGGTACTAGCCGATCTCGGTGCTTGACTGTGATCAATGGGAATTCGCGCAGCGCACAGTGCGAGGCTCCCCTCCAGCCAGTGCGATACGAGCCGAAGGAAGAGCCTCTCTCCGCGGTGCAAGTGACCGAGGTAAACGCGATGTTGAAGTCGGCCACGACGGTATGCGTACACGACGGTATGCGTATCACCGCAGTGGGTGGCCGCACCATCCGCTCTTTTGCCGTGGAAAAGACCAACGTCGCCACCTGGCTCGGCCGTTACACCCGTGCCGATCGCGTAGCCGACGAGATCCGGGCAGCAGCAGGAATCCCGCAGAGTATCGGACCCCGCTCGCGCCGTGGGAAGCGACGGCGGCTTGGGTGAAGCCCAGGGCGCCATGGTGGCAACCGCTCCGCACTCAACGGCGGTGCGCTGCGGTGAGATTCGGGAGCGGTTGGCCTTCGCTGATATCCCCGCATGCCTGGGCAAGTTGCCCGATCGACTGAGTGACGTGCGTCTCAGTCCCTTGAATCTCCCGTGTGGTGGAGGTCTTAGCGTACGCAGCGTCGGCCCCGACGGTATCTGGCAGGGGACGGATGCCCGGCTCCGGTGAACGGCGGGGGAGCCCACCGGGGCCGGGCCGCAATTGCGCCTCTCCGCCCGGCCCGTCCGGGTGCTGCGGCGCGGGAGGTACGGTGCTGCGCCTCGTTGTTCCGGTCAGC
>NZ_JBSIBZ010000128.1:0-19886 GCF_058245575.1 Streptomyces sp. UF-297
GACGGCAAGGACGGCCGTGACGGCAAGGACGGCCGTGACGGCAAGGACGGCCGTGACGGCAAGGACGGCCGTGACGGTAAGGACGGGAAAGACGGCCGCGACGGCAAGGACGCGGTGACCCCGGACGGCACGCCCGCCGACCGGACCGGCAACGGCGGTCAGCCGGACGCCGCCGCCTCCGGCAAGATCTACAACGGCAACCTCGACTGGGGCGTCAAGGCGTCCTTCCGCGAGTACCTCACCAGCCCCATGGCGCACGGCAAGGCCACGGTGTCCGCCGGTGCCACGGCCACCGGCAGCGGCTACCGCTTCCCCAAGGGCCACGGCTCCTTCGACGCGGGCAAGACCCTGGACGCCCAGTTCAACGGCGCGGTCCGCTTCACCGGCCACGAGGGCGCCCTGGACCTGAAGTTCAGCAACCTGCGCATCAAGGCGTCCGGCACCAAGGGCACCCTGATCGCGGACGTCTCGTCCAAGGCCCGGGTCGCCGCCGGATCCACCGAGCCCGGCAAGGTCACCAACACCCCCGGCGCGGTCATCGCCGACCTCAAGCTGCCGGCCGGCGCTCTGTCCGCCAAGAACGACGTGGTCACCCTCAAGAACATCCCGGCCACCCTCACCGCCACGGGCTCCAAGGCCTTCTCGGGCATGTACCCGGCGGGCAAGGACCTCGACCCGGTCAACCTCGCGGTGTCCCTGAGCGACAAGGCCCAGCTGCCGGGCGGTACGGACGGCAGCGGCCCGGCGGACTCCGGTGCGGGGTCCGTGCCCGGCGCCGGGTCCGGCACCGGCGGAGGCGGCGCGAGCTTCAACAGCGGCAGCACCGTGGGCGGTTCCGGCGTGGGCCCGGCCTCCGGCGCGCTGGCCGCCACCGGCACCCCCGCCCCCACCGGCGCCCTGCTCGGCACGGCCGGCGCGCTGCTGGCCGCGGGTGCCGCCGCCACGTACATCACCCGGCGCCGCGCCAACCGCTGACGCCCCCAACGAACCGTCCCCAACGGCCCGTTGAAGCGGCGCGCCCGCGCGCCCCGGTAGCCCCCCACGCCAGGGGTGGCCTCCTCACCACACTCCTGGACACCCCCACAGCATCCGCGCCCGCCGCAGTCACGGCGACGGGCGCGGATGTGGTGTGCGCGGGGTGTCAGCGGGCCCGGTGGGCGGCCGTCAGCTTCTCCACCGCGCCCGTGACATCGCCGGTCAGCAGCCGGTGGTCCGCGTCGGCCAGCAGCGCCGACGTACGGGCCGTGAGGTGCTGCCCGACGGCGTCCTGGGCGATCCAGCGGGCCGCCCCGGCCACCGCCTCGCGCTGCGCCCGCCCGCCGTCGGTGCGCTCCAAGTGGCGGGCTGCCGTGGCGAGGTGGGCCAGCGCCCGCCCGGCTCCGGCCCGGTCGGACCAGTCCCGCACGCGCAGTGCCGCCCCGAGTGCGCGGTCGGCGCGGGCGGCCGTGGCCAGCTCGCCGCGCGCCCGCTCCTGGGTGGTCAGCCCCCAGCCGTACGGGAACTGCGGGTCGTAGGAGGAGTCCCCGATGTTGATCGGCAGCTGGGACTCCGAGCGCGGCCAGGTCACCGGCAGCCGGCCGGTGAACGGCCGCTCGCCGTACAGGACGTCGGCCACCCCGGCGCCCTCCGTGCCCGGCAGCCAGGAGGCGACCAGCGCGTCGATGGCGGGCAGCCGGTCGCCGATCAGCTGCGGGCGCCCCGAGACGACCAGCACCGCGCACTTCATCGCCGAACAGACCGTGTCCACCGCCGCCTTGTCGGCGGCCGACAGCTCCAGGTCGTGCCCGTTGCCGACATCGCCCTCGCCCTCGGCGTACGGGGTCTCGCCGACCACGACAACTCCCGTGTCGTGACCGGCAGTCGGCGCCGAGGCGTCCTTGCTGTAGGTGATCCGGGACCCCGGCGCGAGCTGCCGCATGCCCTCCAGGACGGTGGTGCCCCGGGTGATCGGGCCCGAGGCGCCCTGCCAGGTCACGGTCCAGCCGCCCGCCTGGTTGCCCAGGTCGTCCGCGTTGCTCCCGGCCACGTACACCTTGGCGTCGCGGGCCAGCGGCAGCACGTCCCCCTCGTTCTTGAGCAGCACCTGGGAGCGGGCGGCGGCCTCGCGGGCGACGGCCCGGTGCGCGGCGGAGCCGATCTCGCCGATGTGGGCGGTGTCCGCGTACGGCTTCTCGAACAGGCCGAGGCGGAACTTCTGGGTCAGGATGCGCGACACCGCGTCGTCGATCCGCCGCAGCGGGATCCGCCCGGCCTCCACTTCCGCCGTCAGCGTCTTGAGGAAGTCCTGGTAGGCGTACGGCACCATGATCATGTCCAGGCCCGCGTTGACGGAGGTCCGTACGTCGCTCGGGTAGTCGCCCGGAATCTGGTCGATGGCCTGCCAGTCGCTGACGGTGAAGCCCGTAAAGCCCATCCGGCCCTTGAGCACGCCGTTGATCATCGCGGCGTCGGCGTGCATCTTCACCGGGCCCGCGCCGTCCCCGACGATGTCCAGGCTGGAGAAGGAGGGCATGACCGAGCCCACCCCGCGGTCCACGGCGGCGGCGTACGGATCGAGATGGACGGCCTGGAGCTGTCTGCGGGTGACGGTGGTGACGCCCTGGTCGATGGTGTACTTGCCGGTGGTCGAGGAGCCGTAGGCGGTGCCGCCGTCACCGACGAAGTGCTTGCCCGTGGCCAGTACCTTGTCGTTGCGGTCCAGTTGGCTGCCGTCCGCCCGCCCCTGGAGCCCCCGCACGATGCTGGTCATGGCCTTCACCAGCGCCGGGTCCTCCCCGAAGGACTCGTACGCCCGGCCCCAGCGGTCATCCCGGGTCACGCACAGACACGGCGCGAAGGTCCAGGGCACGCCGGTGGCGCGGGTCTCCTTCGCGGTCACCTCGCCGGTGCGCCGGGTCAGCCCGGGGTCGCGGGCCGCGCCCAGGCCCACGTTGTGCGGCAGCACCGTCGCGCCGAGCAGGTTGTTGTGGCCGTGCACCGCGTCCACGCCGTAGATCAGCGGCACTTGGAGGCGGGTCGCCAGCGCCCGCGCCTGGAACCCGTCCAGCATCTTCACCCAGCCCTCAGGGGTGTTGGGCGTGGGCACCGAGCCGCCGCCGGAGAGCAGTGAGCCGAGCGCGTAGGAGGTGATGTCCTGCGGCGAGGCCAGCGCACCGCGCTCGGCCTGTGTCATCTGCCCCGCTTTCTCGGCCAGCGTCATCCGCGACACCAGGTCCTCGACCCGCTGCTTCACCGGCAGCCGCCGGTCGAGATACGGCAGCCCGTGCGCGTTGACGACGACGGTCGCCCGCTCGGCGGTGCTCCGCGCCCCCGTGGCCGCCAGCTCGACCGTCACGCTCTCGGCGGTCTCGGCCCGCCCGTCCGCCTTGGTGGCGACCGAGACCGTACGGCTGGCTCCGGAGGCCGTACCGGCGGGGAAGGTGAGCGTGCCCGAGACGGCCGTGACATCGCGCCCCGGCGTGGCGCTCGCGCCCTCACCCCCGCTCGCCGTCCGGTAGTTGACGCGCACCGGGGTGGTGAGCGGCCCGCCGTCGGAGGTGGTGACCGTCACCGGGACGTGGGCCGTACGCCCTTCGTCCACGGCCACCACGGCAGCGGCCGGGCCCACTGAGGCCCGCCTCTCCTCGCCCGGTGCGGCGGCAGAAGCCCCGGCGGTCCCCAGGGGCAGCAGCCCCGCGCACAGGGCGGCCGAGGTGAGCAGTGCGATTCGTGCGGGGTCGGTGCGTCGGCGCATGCCAACTCCTCTGCTGTGAGACTTCACAACGCGAATGTGACGTGACCCAGCCGTGCGAGGAGTGATGCTGATGTGAAGGCGGTGGGTTCGTCAAGAGGCGTGCCGCGTTCAGGAGTTGAAGGAGAGCGGGGGGTGGAGAGCGCTCTCAAGGGGGTGCAGGTCATGGGTGTGCGGGGGTGAGGGGGAGCCGCCCCGGCCGTCGGAGGGCGCGGGGCCGTGGGGTTGAATGCGGAGATGAGTGATCTTCACGTACTGCGTGTCTTCTGCGGCCCCGGCGGCGAGGGCGGCAATCCGCTGGGTGTGCTGCGCGACGGGGCGGCCGTACCCGGGCGGGCCGCGCGTCAGGCACTGGCCGCCGAACTCGGCTTCAGCGAGACGGTGTTCATCGACGACGCGCGCACCGGCGCCGTCGACATCTACACGCCGAGCGCGCGGCTTCCCTTCGCCGGGCATCCCCTGGTGGGTACAGCATGGCTGCTGAGGAGCCTGGGGGAGCCGGTCGACGTGCTGCGGCCGCCCGCCGGTGAGGTGCCGGTCGGGCGCGAGGGGGAGTTCACCTGGGTCGGCGGGCGGGCGGAGTGGGCGTCCGGGCGGCGGACCGAGGAGTACGCCTCGGTGGCCGAGGTGGACGCGCTGCCCGCACCGCCGCCGGGGGAGGGCTGGCTGTACGCCTGGGCCTGGGCGGACGAGGCGGCGGGGCGGGTGCGGGCGCGGGGCTTTCCGCGGCGCGGGGACACCATCGTCGAGGACGAGGCCACGGGGGCCGCGGCCCTGGTGCTGACCCATGAGCTGGGCCGGGCGCTGGATGTGCGCCAGGGCCGCGGCTCGCAGATTCTCACGCGTCCGGCCCCCGGCGGCGTGATCGCCGTCGGGGGCCGGACGGTGCTTCAGGAGGTACGCGCGATCTGACGCCGGCGGCCCGCAGCGGCGGGCTCAGGCGCTGAGCGGGAACTGTTCGCCCAGGTCCTGGAAGACCGCGGTGTTCAGCGCGAAGGCGCGCTTGCACTCGTCGATGACGCGCTGCTTCTCCAGGTCGTCCACCGGCAGCGCGTCCAGCAGATCGCGGTACTCCCGCTTGAAGGCCGCCGGGTTGCTTATCCCCTCGAATACGTAGAACCGCACCCCGTCGCCCTTGCGCGCGAATCCCCAGGTCTTCTCGGCCGTACCGCGGATGATCTGGCCGCCGGAGAGGTCGCCGAGATAGCGGGTGTAGTGGTGGGCGACATAGCCGGCCGGCCAGTCGCGGGCGCACTCGGCGACGCGGGCGGCGTAGGCGGCGGTGGCGGGCAGCGGCTCCAGCCCGTCGCGCCAGTCCGCGCCCCCCAGATGGGCCAGATCGCGCTCCAGCTCGGGTGTACGGGCCAGTTCGGGGCGGACGAAGGGGCCCGCGACCGGGTCCTGCGCCAGGGCGGCGGAGGCCTCCTCCAGGGCCCGGTAGACGAACCAGAGCTGCTCGGTGTAGCGGCGGTAGGCCGTGATGCCGAGCCTGCCGCCGAGGAGGTCGCTCATGAAGGAGGAGCTCTCCGCTTCCGTGTGCTGCTCGTGCGACGCCGTACGGATGAGCGTCGAGAAGGGCGTCACGGACGGGGACGGGGCGGACGGGGTCGAGCTGGGCGCGGCCAAGGCGGACCTCCGGGGACCGATGGGGAGCGTACGGGAACGGATTCTTCCTACTTAGGCTTACCTAAGTCAACCTGTTCCCGACGCCCTGTCGGTAAAAACCCTACTCCTCGGCCGATCGTGGTGCCGGGGAATCGGTGATCTCCGCGGCCGGCGGCCGCCGAGCCGGTGATCAGGGGAGCGTGAGGATCTCCGTGCCCGTCTCCGTGACCACCAGGGTGTGCTCGAACTGCGCGGTGCGCTTGCGGTCCTTGGTGACCACGGTCCAGCCGTCCTCCCACATGTCGTACTCGTGGGTGCCCAGCGTCAGCATCGGCTCGATGGTGAAGGTCATGCCGGGCTTGATGTCGGTGGTGTGGTGCGGGCTGTCGTAGTGCGGGACGATCAGCCCGGAGTGGAAGGAGGAGTTGATCCCGTGGCCGGTGAAGTCGCGGACGACTCCGTAGCCGAAGCGCTTGGCGTAGGACTCGATGACCCGGCCGATGATGTTGATCTGGCGGCCGGGGCGGACCGCCTTGATCGCGCGGTTGAGCGCCTCGCGGGTCCGCTCCACCAGCAGCTTGGACTCCTCGTCCACGTCGCCGCACAGGTACGTGGCGTTGTTGTCGCCGTGCACGCCGTTGATGTACGCCGTCACGTCCAGGTTCACGATGTCCCCGTCCTGAAGGACGGTGGAGTCCGGGATGCCGTGGCAGATGACCTCGTTGACCGAGGAGCACAGGGACTTGGGGAAGCCGCGGTAACCCAGCGTGGAGGGGTAGGCGCCGTGGTCGCACATGAACTCGTGCGCCACCCGGTCCAGCTCGTCGGTGGTCACGCCCGGCGCGATGTGCTTGGCGGCCTCCTCCATCGCCTGGGCGGCGATCCGGCCCGCGATCCGCATCCGCTCGATCGTTTCGGTGTCCTGCACCTCGGGCCCCGTATAGGGGGTGGGGGCGTCCTTGCCGACGTACTCGGGACGCCGGATCGAGGCGGGCACGGGACGGATGGGGGAGATGGTCCCCGGGACAAGAAGCGACTGGCCAGACATGCCAGCGAGTGTATCCGCGGGCCATGGGGCAGGATGGCGGCGAAGGGGCCCGCGCAGGCCGGGGCCTGTCCGGTGGAGGTGGAGATGGCGCTGTTCAAGAGGCGTACGGCCGGCAAGCCCGGCGAGTGGTACTACTGCCTCAAGCACGGGACGGTCGAGGAGGGCCCCGAGTGCCGGGCCGCCGACCGCTTCGGCCCGTACGCCACCCGCGAGGAGGCGGAGCACGCGATGCAGACCGCCCGGGAGCGGAATCTGGAGTGGGAGTCGGACCCCAAGTGGCACGACAAAGGCGCCGGGGAAGCCGACAAGTAGGAGGGGCCCCTGGCCCCGGGCGGCGCGGCCCTCGGCGGTCGCCGCAAGCCGGCGGCGCGGTGCGGCCCGGTGGCCCTCTCCTCCGCGGCCGCGGTGAGTTCGGCACCGCCGGGATGCGCCGTGGCGGCTGATCGCCGTGGCGGCGGGAGGTGAAGCGGCCGTGCCCGACGACCGCAGAACACGGCGGCGCGGCCGCCCCCCCCCGTTCACCGGCGGAGTGCCGGTGCGGACGTGAGCTGGTCGGCCAGGCGGGAGAGGCGGTCGCGGAAGCGGCGGCGGATGCGGGGGGACGGGGCGGCGTTCTCGCCGGCGGCGGCGCTGACCAGGTGCTGGACGAGGTCGAGGCTGAGGTCGGGGGACAGGGCGGGGCGCGGGCCGGGACTGAGGCCGGGGAGCGGCTGGGCGGCGGCCTCGGTGGTGTCCTGGTCCTGTGCCGCGCCCAGGCCGCCCACCCCGATCGCGTCGTGGGCCAGCGCGTGCAGGTCGGGGTCGCCGCCGTCCAGGACGAGGACCGTGGCGCCCTTGCGGCGGGCGTCGTGCACCCGCTCCAGCAGGCCGGCGCCGGGGCGCGCGGGGGTGACCACCAGCAGGGTCTCGCCGCGCCCCGCCGCCTCCAGCCGGCCCAGCCCGATGGCGAGGTGCGCGGGCACACCGGCCGGGACGCGGTGGCGTACGAGGGTGGGGGACAGCTCCGGCGTACCGGACCAGGCCGCCTCGTCGTCGAGGTGCGCCGCCAGGTGCCACGGCTCGTACGCGGCGCTGCCGACCAGCAGCAGCCCGCCGCCGTGCGGGGCGACCGAAGCCAGCAGCGAAGCGGCGAAGCGGCGGGTGTCCTGCACCCAGTCGGTCCCGGCGAGGACCTCGCGCAGCAGCGCGACCCGTGCGGCATCCATGAGCCCGCATCCTGCCGCAGGGGTGGGCGGTTGGTGCCCGCTTCCGCCACTCCTCACCCTTATGGGACGCCGTCGGTGATCTTCGGGACGGCGGCGCCACGCCTGGTGTATTGACGGCCAGTTGGGCTCTCCCTATGGTCGCCGCAGGACAAGGGACGTCCTACGTCCGGCCGTTGGGGGTGCCCCGTGGCGCAGGAGAGCCAGTACGAGACGTCGGTGCCCTTCCGCGCCGGGACCGAGGGCTATGCGAGCTTCCGTATCCCGGCCGTCACCGTCACCGCCTCCGGTACCCTGCTGGCCTTCGCCGAGGGCCGCGTCGCCTCCGCCGCCGACCACGGCGACATCGACATCGTCCTGAAGCGCTCGGCGGACGGCGGGCGCACCTGGGGCCCGCCCGCGGTCGTCGCCCGCAACGGCACCGGCACCGCGGGCAACCCGGCCCCCGTCGCCCTGTCCGGCGGCCGGGTCCTGCTGCTGCACGTACGCAACGCCGCCACCGCCACCGAGGACCGCATCCGGCGCGGCCTGGTCGCGGCGGCCGACGGGCGGCGGGTGTGGGTGCAGCACAGCGACGACGACGGGGCCGGGTGGAGCGCGCCCCGTGAGATCACCGGCTCGGTGAAGCGGCCGGGCTGGCGCTGGTACGCCACCACCCCCGGGCACGGCATCCAGCTCCGGCTCGGGCCGTACGAAGGGCGGGTGGTGGTCCCCGCCAACCACTCCGTGCCGCCCACCGAGCCCGGCGACAACGGCAGCGAGGGCCGCTACGACGGCGGGCATGTGCTGCTCAGCGACGACGGCGGGGCGACCTGGCGCATCGGCTACACCGACAGCAACCCCAACGGCTACATCAACACCAACGAGACCACGGCCGCCGAACTCCCCGACGGGACGGTGTACTTCAACGCCCGCAACGACTCGCGCGCGCCCGGCCACCGCGTGGATGCCTGCTCCCGCGACGGCGGTGAGCGCCTGTGCAAGCCCTTCCGCCCGCAGGCCGGGCTGAGCGGCCCCGTCGTCCAGGGCAGCGTGCTGCACCTGGACGATGCCGGCGTGCTGCTCTTCTCCGGCCCCGCCGACCCGGCCGCCCGCGCGCTGATGACCCTGCGCGCCAGCCGCGACCGCGGTCTGACCTGGCGGGCCGCGCACACCGTCTCCGGACTGCCGGCCGCCTACTCCGACCTCGTGCGCATCGATGCCGCGAGCGTCGGACTGCTCTACGAGACGGGGGACTTCAGCGCCTATTCGACGATCACGTTCCGCCGCGTCCCCGTTGAGGAGCTGGCATGAGCACGCGTGCGTACGACATCCACCGCCGGGCCGTCCTGAGCGGCGCGGCCGCCGCCGTCGCCGGGCTCGCGCTGGCCGGCTGCGGCGACGACGGCGACGACCGCGACCAGGACGCCGCGCCCCGCGAGCGCAAGAAGGGCCAGAGGATCACCCTCACCTTCTGGTCCTGGGTGCCGGGCATCGACAAGCCCGTGGACCGGTGGAACGCGACCCACCCCGAGGTGCGGGTCGAGGTGGAGAAGGTGTCGGCGGTCAACGGCGCCCAGTACGCGAAGATGCACGCCGCCATCAAGGCGGGCAGCCCGCCCGACCTCGGCCAGATCGAGTTCCCCGTCGTACCCAGCTTCCTGCTCGACAACGGGCTGCTGGACCTGGGCACGCTGGGCGCGGGCCGCTACAAGGACCGGTTCGTGGGCTGGCAGTGGCAGCAGTCCGTCTTCGGCGAGGGGATCTACGCCATTCCGCAGGCGTCCGGGCCGATGGGGATGTTCGTGCGCCAGGACCTCTTCGAGAAGTGGGGCGTCGCGGTGCCCGGCACCTGGGACGAGTACGCGGCGGCCGCCCGGGCGATCCGTGCGAAGGGGGCCTGGATCGAGACCTTCGCGCCCACCAACGGCAACCGCTTCGCGGGCTTCGCCTGGCAGGCCGGGGCCCGCTGGTTCGCCGCCGCCGACGACGCCTGGGTGGTGCGCATCGACGACGAGCCCACCCTGAAGGTCGCCGACTACTGGGAGGAGCTGGTACGGCGCAAGCTGATCAAGACCATCCCCGACCGGCAGAACGCCTGGTACCGCGATCTGCAGACCGGCGCCATCCCCGCCTGGATCGGCGCCAGTTGGGGCGATGCGCTGCTGGTCGGCAACGCGCCGGGCACCAAGGGGAAGTGGCGGGCCGCGCCGATGCCCCAGTGGAAGAAGGGCGACAACGCCCACGCCAACTGGGGAGGCTCGACCACCGCGGTCTTCGCCAAGTCCCGCTACCCCAAGGACGCCCTCGGCTTCGCCCTGTGGCTCAACACCGCGCCCGAGTCCATCGCCCTGCTCATCGAGGGCGGCTACGGCTTCCCCAGCGCCAAGAAGGGCTACCGCACCGCCGATCTCGACGTCGCCAAGGACTTCTTCGGCGGGCAGCGCTACAGCGAGGTCTTCGCCGCGGCGGGCGACCACGTCGACACCAGCTGGCAGTGGGGTCCGGCCATGGACACCCTCTACCAGCGCCTCGGCGACGTCTTCACCGAGGCGCTGGCCAGTGGCGAATCCTTGCGCTCGGCGCTGAAGAAGGCGCAGCGGCTCACGGTCGCCGACCTCAAGGGCAAGGGCCTGAAGGTGGAGACCGGGTGAGGCGGCGGAGCCGGAAGGCAAAAGTGACGCCACGTCAGAAGCGCGATACCCGCGCGGCAGCCGGCTTCGTGGCGCCCTTTCTCCTCCTGTTCGCCCTGTGCTTCATCGCCCCCATCGCCTACGCCGTCCAGCAGTCCCTGACCGAGACCCGGCGCAGCGGACCGCTGGGCCTGGGCGGCCGGGAGAGGGAAGTCTTCGCCGGATTCGCCAACTACGCCCACGCGCTGGCCGACAGCCGCTTCCTGGCCGGCTTCGGACGGGTGCTGCTCTTCGGCGCCGTACAGATCCCCCTGATGATCGCGCTGGCGACCGTACTGGCCCTGCTCCTGGAGAGCGCGAGCGCCCGCGGGGTGGCGTTCTTCCGCAGCGCCTTCTTCCTCCCCTACGGGGTCCCCGGAGTGATCGCCTCGATCCTGTGGGGATTTCTGTACGTACCGGGGATCAGCCCGCTGGTCGAACTGGCCGGATCGCTCGGCTGGCAGGTGGACTTCCTCTCCCGCGGCACGGTCCTGTGGTCCATCGCCAACATCGTCACCTGGCAGTTCACCGGCTACAACATGCTGGTCCTGATCGCCCAGCTCAAGGCGGTCCCCGAGGAGTTGTACGAGGCCGCGCGGATCGACGGGGCCACCGCCCGGCAGGTGGCGTGGCACATCAAGATCCCGCTGATCCGCCCCGCGCTCGTACTGACCGCCGTCTTCAGCATCATCGGCACCCTCCAGCTCTTCGCCGAACCCATGGTGCTGCGCCCCCTCGCCTCCTCCATCGACTCCGGGTTCACCCCCAACCTGCACGCCTACAGCGAGGCGTTCGTCGGCAACAACCCGCATGTGGCGGCGGCCGAGGCGGTGCTGCTCGCGCTGGTGGCCTGCGTGCTGTCCTTCGGGTTCCTGCGGCTGGTGGGGCAGCGCGGGAGGGACGGCGGATGACCCGGCCCCCGCCGCTGCGCCACCGCGCGATCACCGCCTCGCTCCTGGCGCTGGCCGCGGTCTACTTCCTCGTCCCCGTCTACTGGCTGGCCGTCTCCGCGACCAAGAGCACCGGCGACCTCTTCGGCACCTTCGGCTTCTGGTTCGCCGGCCCCCGCCCGCTGGAGCGCCTGCACGAGGTGCTGACCTTCGACGGCGGCATCTACCTGCGCTGGTTCGCCAACTCCCTGCTGTACGCGGGCGTCAGCTCGCTCGCCGCCACCCTGCTGTGCGCCGCGGCCGGGTACGGCCTGGCCAAATTCCCCTTCCCCGGCCGCGACGCCGTCTTCAACCTCGTCCTGGCCGGAGTCCTCATCCCCGGCACCGCGCTCGCCCTGCCCCTGTACTTCCTCTTCGGCGACCTGGGGCTGGTCAACACCTACTGGGCCGTCCTGATCCCCGGCGTCGTCAGCCCCTTCGGCGTCTACCTGTGCCGGATCTACGCGGCGGCCGCCGTGCCCGACTCGCTGCTGGAGGCGGCCCGGATCGACGGCGCGGGCGAGGTGCGGATCTTCGCGGGGATGGGGCTGCGGCTGATGACCCCGGCCCTGGTCACCGTCTTCCTGTTCCAGTTCGTCCACATCTGGAACAACTACTTCCTGCCGCTGGTGATGCTCTCGGACTCCGACCTGTACCCCCTCCAGCTGGGGCTGACGACCTGGACCGGCTACGCCGACCGGCAGCCGGAGCTGTACCAGTACACGGTGGGCGGCGCCTTCTTGTCCGTACTCCCGCTGATGGTGCTGATGACGGTGCTCCAGCGGTACTGGCGTACGGGGCTGACGGAGGGGAGCGTGAAGGCGTGAGGGCGCGTGACAGTATCGCTGTCATGACTACTCCTGACGATGCGCAACCCGTGAACGTCGCCACCGAGGCCAAGAAGGCGCTGAAGAAGGACCCTTGGGATCTTCCGGACGTATCCGGCCTGGTGGTCGGCGTGCTCGGCGGCACCGGCGACCAGGGCCGCGGACTGGCCTACCGCCTGGCCAAGGCCGGGCAGAAGGTGATCGTCGGCTCGCGCGCGGCCGAGCGGGCCGAGAGTGCCGCCGCCGAACTCGGCCTGGGCGTCGAGGGCGCGGACAACGCCGAGTGCGCGCGCCGCAGCGATGTCGTGATCGTCGCGGTGCCCTGGGACGGCCACGCCAAGACCCTTCAGTCCCTGCGCGCCGAACTGGCGGGCAAGCTCGTCATCGACTGCGTCAACCCGCTCGGCTTCGACAAGAAGGGCGCCTACGCGCTCAAGCCGGAGGAGGGCAGCGCCGCCGAGCAGGCCGCGGCCCTGCTCCCGGACTCCCGGGTGACCGCCGCCTTCCACCACCTGTCCGCCGTCCTCCTCCAGGACCCCGAGGTCGCCTCGATCGACACCGATGTGATGGTGCTGGGCGAGGCACGCGCCGACACCGAGCTCGTCCAGGCGCTCGCCGCCCGCATCCCCGGCATGCGCGGCGTCTTCGCCGGCCGGCTGCGCAACGCCCACCAGGTCGAGTCCCTGGTCGCCAACCTGATCTCGGTCAACCGCCGCTACAAGGCGCACGCCGGGCTGCGGGTGACCGACGTCTAGGGCGTACGCGGGGCGCGGGTGACCGGCGCCCCAGCCGTACGTCCGGCCGCGGGTGACCGACGTACAAGGCGCACCGGGGCATGGGGGACACTGGAGGGGACGAACGCCTTGCCCCCTCGTACAGGAGCCGACCCCCATGCCCCGCCCCGCCCTCTACACCCTCGTCATGTGCGTCCTGGCCATCGCCGCGACCGTCGTCTCCTTCGCGCGCGGCAGCTGGTTCGGCATCGTGTGGATCCTGATCGTGGGGGTCACCAGCAACATGGCGTGGTTCTACCTGCGCCGGGCCAAGATGGAGAAGCAGCAGCGGGCGGCGGAGCACACCACGGGCTGAGCCTGCCGGGGCGAGGCCGCTCGGCCCCGGGCGCCGCTCGGCCGCGGGGAGATGCGCCGCTCAGCCCAGGATGCCGAGCTCCGGGGGAGTCGGCTCCCCCTGCCAGAAGCGGAAGTACTGCTGGCCCCAGTACGCGTCGTTCGGGCCCAGCCCCAGGCCGCGCAGGATCGCGTCCACCGCGTCGAAGAACACATGGTTGATCTCCGGCACCCACAGCAGCCCGAAGACCGCGATCAGCCCGAAGGGCGCGATGGGCTCCACCTGCCGCCGGATCTTGTACGAGAGCCACGGCTCGATCACGCCGTACCCGTCCAGGCCCGGCACCGGCAGGAAATTGAGGATGGCCGCGGTCACCTGGAGCAGCGCCAGGAACGCCAGCGCATAGCGGAACGTGGCCGGTACGCCGTCCATCAGGCCCAGCCAGAACGGCGCGGAGACGATCAGCGCGAAGGCGACGTTGGTCAGCGGCCCGGCCGCCGAGATCAGACTGTGCCGCCACCGGCCGCGGATCCGGCCCCGCTCGATGAACACCGCGCCGCCCGGCAGCCCGATCCCGCCCATGATCACGAAGAGCACGGGCAGGATGATGCTCAGCAGGGCGTGCGTGTACTTCAAGGGGTTGAGCGTCAGATAGCCCTTCGCCCCCACCGAGATGTCGCCGCTGTGCAGGGCCGTACGGGCGTGCGCGTACTCGTGCAGACACAGCGACACCACCCAGCCGGACACCACGAAGAGAAACACGGCGAACCCCGGGCTGGCCGCGAGCGACCCCGACCACACCGCCCACCCCGACACCGCCATGATCGCCACAAGCGCGAGAAACACCGGACTGACGCGACGGTCGGCGCGCTGAGCTGCGCTGGTCATGCTGTGGAACTCCCAGGGGTGCGAGGGGCGGGTCACCCCGACCGTACCGGGGGCCACGGCCCGGCGTCCGCCGCGAGCGCGCGGTGCGCTGCCTCGCGGGGCGCGGCGCCCCGCCTCCCGGAGACGGGTGGCGCGCGGCCACGTACCGATGCGCGGGGGCCTGGCCCTGTGCCGAGTCCTGTGCCGCGCCCTGTGCCGAGACCTGTGGTGTCACGGCGGCGGAACGAAAATTCGGGAAGCCGGGGCGGGCGGTGCACGACAATGGACCGGTGCGTTATTCGATCCTCGGTACGACCCAGGTGCACCGGAGCGACGGCACGGCCCTCGCGCTCGGCGGCCCCCGCCTGCGCGCGCTGCTCGCGGCGCTGGCCCTGCGGCCGGGGCGGGCGCTGACCACAGGGGAGCTGATCGCCGACGTCTGGGGCGCCGACCCGCCCGCCGATGCGGCCGGTGCGCTCCAGGCCCTGGTCGGCCGGCTGCGCAGGGCCATCGGCCGGGACACCGTCGCATCGGTGCACGGCGGCTACCGCCTGCGGGCCGAACCGGACGCGGTGGACCTGTACCGCTTCGAGCAACTGGCCGCCGAGGGCGCCCGCGCACTGGCCGACGCCGACCCGGCCAAGGCGGCCGGTGTCCTCGACGACGCGCTCGCGCTGTGGCGCGGTCCGGCCCTCGCCGATCTGCCGGACTGCCCGGCCGAGTCCGCCAGGGCCGAGTCCCGGCACCTGGCCGCGCGCCGCGACCGCCTGGCGGCCGACCTCGCACTCGGCCGCGCGGAGCACGCCCTGCCCGCCCTGACGGCCCTGTGCGAGGCCCACCCCCTCGACGAACCCCTCCAGGCGCTGCGCCTGCGAGCCCTGCGCGCGGCGGGCCGCACCGCCGAGGCCCTGGCCGCGTACGAATCCGTACGCACCGGCATAGCCGACCGCCTCGGCGCCGACCCCGGCCCCGAACTCCGCTCCCTCCACGCCGAGTTGCTCCGCCCTGCCCCGTTCCCGCCCCACCGCCCCCATTGCCCACAGCCGCCCGCCGCCGCGGACCCGGACGCCGCCGCGTACGGCGACACCGCTGTGCAGGGCAGTGCCCCCGCGCACGGCGATGCCTCTCTGTACGGCGACGCCCCTGGGCGCGGTGGTGCCCCTGCGGTCACCGGCGTCCCTGCGCATGGCGACAACTCTGCGCGGGGCAACGCCGATGCGCGCGGCGACGCGGGTGCGCGCGATGGTGCCATCGCGAACGCCGACTCCCCCCGCCCGGCCCCCGCGCGGCCGGACGGTGGTGTGGCCGGGGGCGAGGTGTCCGGTGGGCTTTCGCGGTCCGGGGGTTCGCGGCCGGGCGCCGGTGTGGGGGGCGCATGGGGCGGGCGGGTGTCGGCCGGGGGGCGGCGGGGGAATTTGCGGGCGCGCCTGACGTCCTTTGTCGGCCGGGAAGGGGAGCTGGCCGGGATACGGGCCGACATGGCCGCGTACCGGCTGGTCACGCTGTTGGGGCCGGGCGGCGCGGGGAAGACGCGGCTGTCGCAGGAGGGCGCGGAGTCGGCGGCCGTCGCGGACCCCGCGGCCTGGCCGCAGGGCGTGTGGTTCGCCGAACTCGCGCCCGTGGACGCCGACGATCCGCAGGCCGTCGCCGAGGCCGTGCTCACCGCGCTCGGCGCCCGCGAGACCGTGGTGATCGGCACCGCCGCCGAAGGGCTGCGCGCCGCGGGCGACCCCACCGCGCTGGACTCCCTGGCCCGCCTGGCCGAGCACTGCGCCGGACGTCGGATGCTGCTCGTACTGGACAACTGCGAGCATGTGATCGGCGCGGCGGCCCACGTGGCGGACCGGCTGCTGGCCGACTGCCCCGGCGTCACGGTCCTGGCGACCAGCCGCGAGCCGCTCGCGGTTCCCGGCGAGGTCGTACGGCCCGTGGAGCCGCTGCCCGACCCGGTCGCGCTGCGGCTGCTGGCCGACCGTGGTGCCGCGGCCCGCGCCGGGTTCCGGATCGAGGACGACCCGGCGGCCTGCGCCGAGATCTGCCGCCGCCTGGACGGCCTGCCGCTGGCCATCGAACTGGCCGCGGCCCGGCTTCGGTTGCTCTCCCCGCGGCAGATCGCCGACCGTCTGGACGACCGCTTCCGGCTGCTGACCAGCGGCAGCCGCACCGTACTGCCCCGCCAGCAGACCCTGCGCGCCGTAGTGGACTGGTCCTGGGACCTGCTCGACGCCTGCGAACGGGCCGTCCTGCGGCGGCTGTCGGTCTTCGCGGGCGGCTGCGACCTGACGGCGGCGGAAGAGGTCTGCGCGGACGAGCCCACGGCCCCCACCACCCCCGTGACCCCCCACGACATAGCCCCCCTCCTCGGTTCGCTGGTGGACAAGTCGCTTGTGGTGGCGGCGCCTGCGGAGGCGGGGGACGGGATGCGGTACCGGCTGCTGGAGACGGTGGCGGAGTACGCGGGGGAGCGGCTGGACGAGGCGGGGGAGCGCGGTGGGGTGGAGCGGCGGCATCTGGTGGCGTACCGGGAGTTGGTGCGCAGGGCCGAGCCGTCGCTGCGGGGCGCCGAGCAGCGGGCCTGGCTGGACCGCATGGAGCTGGAGCACGACAATCTGCGGACCGCGCTGCGCCGCGCCCTGGCCGCCCGCGACGAGCACGAGGCGCTGTGTCTCGTGCTGTGCCTGCAGTGGTTCTGGCAGCTGCGCGGCCACCGCGGCGACGCCCGTATGTGGAGCGCGGCCGCCGCCGCCCTGGGCCCCAACCCCTTTGCCGCGCCCGTCGTTCCGGCCCCGCCGCTGCACTTGGGCCCCATCGACGCCCCGCCGCCGATGGCCCCCGAGCAGCTGCTGGAGGCGCGCCGCCAGGTGCGGCTGGTGTCCATCACCGCCATGGAGAGCGACATGGCGGCGATGCAGTCGCCCGAGATGCGGTCGCAGCTGGACGGCATCGTCGCCGCCTACCGCCCGGGCCTGCCGCAGATCTGCCGGGTGCCCGGCAATCTGTGGTACTTCGCGGTGCTGCTGAACGGCGAGTTCGAGCAGCTGTCGGACCTGCTGGACACGGGCGTGCGCAGCTGCCGCGAGCTGGGGTACGACTGGGAGCTGGCCTACTTCCTCCAGACCCGGGCCAAGCTGTTCAGCGACCAGGCCGGCGGGCTGGAGCGGGCCAAGCGGGACGCCGACGAGAGCCTGGAGATCTTCGTCAGGCTCGGCGACGCCTGGGGCATCGCCGAGGCGCTCGCGGGCCGCGGCGAATCGCGCGAGGCCCGCGGCGATTACGCGGCGGCCGCGCAGGACTTCCGCGAGGCCGCCCGCTACGTCCGCCAGATCGGCGCGCTGAGCCATCTCCCGCTGATCAAGGGGCGGTTGGCGGGCGTCCTGATGGAGATGGGCCAGGAGGAGCGCGCCGAGCGGATGCTCCACGAGGTCATCGCCGACGAGGAGCACGGCGCGGGGGACGCCACGCCCTTCGCGCGGCTGCAGCTCGGTGCGCGGCTGCTGATGACGGGCCGTACGGACGAGGCGCGCACCCAGCTCGCCTTCCTGGAAGAGGTGATGCCGCGCTTCCCGGACGTGCTCAAGGGTGTGGTGGAAGGGATGCGCGGGTCGCTGGAGGTGCGGGAGGGCCGCCCCGCCGACGCCCTGCCGCGGATCCGCCGCGCCCTCTCGCTGATGGGCGACTCGCTGACCCGTATCGTCGCGCCGGATGTGCCCGTGGTCCAACTCGTCATCGGCGCCGAGGCGTTGGCGCTGCTGGGCAGGCCCGAGGCGGCGCGGGTGCTGGGCGCGTACGACGCGCTGCGCTCGCCCTCGCACCTCCCGCCGCGCGTGGAGCGCGTGACCCGGACCACCGCCGAGGCCGCGGCGCGCGCCGCGCTGGGCGAGGAGCGCTACGAGCGGGAGTACGCCGAGGGCGGCGGCCTCCGTCTGGAGGAGGCCGCCGCCCTCATCTGAGCCGCGCCGACGCGAGACTGCCCAGACGGGCTCAGGTCTTGCTGCGGAACTTGCGCACCGCCAGCGGGCCGAACACCGCCGTGATCCCGACCGCCCAGGCCAGCGTGACGAGCACCGGCTGGGTCACCGCGCCGTCGCCGATGAGCAGCGCCCGCGCCGCGTCCGCGAGGTTGGAGAGCGGGTTGACGTCGGTGAAGGCCTGCAGCCAGCCCGGCATGGTGACCGTCGGGGCGAAGATCGAGGAGCCGAACTGCAGCGGCATCAGCACCAGGAAGCCCAGCCCCTGCACCGCCTGCGGCGTCTTCACCGACAGGCCGAGCAGCATGAAGATCCAGGTGAGTGCGGCGCCGAAGAGCAGCGACAGCGCGACGGCCGCGAGGAGTTGCAGGACATCGGTCTTCAGGTCGAAGCCGATGATGAAGGCCAGCGTCATGAGGATGACGGTGGAGACCAGCATCCGGCCGCACTCCACGATCATCTTGGCGACCAGCACCGAGGAGCGGGCGATGGGCATCGTACGGAAGCGGTCCATCACCCCCTTGCCGAAGTCGTCGTTGACGCCGGAGCCGACCGCCATCGCGATGTTCAGGCCGCCCATGGCCATCAGGCCGGGGATGAGGTAGTTGATGTACTCGTCGCGGCCGCCACCGGTGGCGCCGCCGACGGCGCCGCCGAAGACGTAGACGAACAGCAGCGTGAAGACGATCGGCATCAGTACGACGTCGAACATCGACTCGGGGTCCTGCTTGATCTGCAGGGCGTTGCGGCGCACCAGCGCGCCGATGTGGCGCAGATTGGCGCGCAGGCCTATGCGGCCCTCGTCGGCGCCCGCCTTGACCGGGCGGCCCGGCGCCGTGATCGTCGCGGAGCTCATGCCGCAACCTCCTCGTACTGCTGGTCCTGTGCGCTGCCCGCCGTCTCGGCCTCGGACGTCTTCTGGCCGGTGATGGCCAGGAACACCTCGTCCAGGCTGGGCAGATGAGTGTCGATACCGGCCAGCGCGAAGCCGCGCCGGCCGAGGAGCGAGATCACCGCGGTCAGCTGCTCGTCGCTGACGATGGGGACGTTGACGACCCCCTCCTCGCGGTCCGCGGTCGCGCCCTCGATGCCGTCCAGGCCCGCCTCGGCGACGGCGGCGGCCATCAGGTCCAGCTCGCCGGGCTCGGCCGGGCGGATCTGCAGGGTGCGCCCGCCGACCTTGGCCTTCAGCTCGTCGACCCGGCCCTCGGCGATCACCCGGCCGCGGTCGATGACGGTGAGCTCGTTGGCCAACTGCTCGGCCTCTTCCATGTACTGGGTGGTCAGCAGGACCGTGGCGCCCTCGCGCACCATGCGCTGCACCTCGGTCCAGACCTCGTTGCGCGTACGCGGGTCCAGCCCGGTCGTCGGCTCGTCCAGATACAGCACGGCGGGCTGGCCCACCATCGAGGCGGCCAGGTCCAGGCGGCGGCGCATACCGCCGGAGTACTTGGCGGCGGGGCGCTTGGCGGCCTCCGTGAGGGAGAAGCGCTCCAGCATCTCGTCCGCGCGGCGGCGGGCGTCCCGGCGGGACAGATCGAGCAGCCGCCCGATCATGTAGAGGTTCTCCCAGCCGGAGAGCTTCTCGTCGACCGAGGCGTACTGCCCGGTCAGGCCGATCGTGCGGCGCAGCGCGCGCGGCTGGCGCACCACGTCGAAACCGGCCACGGTGGCGGTGCCGGCGTCCGGCACCAGGAGGGTGGACAGGCAGCGTACGAGGGTGGTCTTGCCCGCGCCGTTGGGGCCGAGCACACCGAGAACGGTGCCTTCCTGCACGTCCAGATCCACCCCGTCGACGGCCCGCACGTCGCCGAAGTGCTTGACCAGGCCCCGCACCTCGACGGCGTTGCCGCCCCTTGTGGATATCGTCTCTCGCGTCATGGCCTCCACGATGCCAGCCGCCACCGACAATCCACCGACAGCCGGCCGACAGCCCGCCGACGAGGGGCCGGGACGCCGGGGGGGGGGGGGGGGGGGGGGGGGGGGGGGGG